>NZ_FLYE01000045.1 GCF_900093605.1 Candidatus Terasakiella magnetica | reverse complement strand
ACCCAAATGTACTACCAACGGCGTTTCGCATAGTCAATACTTATCAGTAACTTATTGATATTTATTGCAAAGTGAATAAGGTTCAGAAACAGTCATCTCTTGGGGCTAAACCCTTAAGAGGGTTATCGATACTTGTATAACCTTCTCTCTTTGCCCAGTTATACATCGCCGCGACAACCTTGAAACGTTGACCAATAGTGCTGCTTTTCAAACCCATATCATCAAGTGCATCACGATAATCTCGTATCATATTTCGAGTTACATTATCGGCTGGAATATCACCAACCATTTCAATGAACTTGTTAAGCTTAGGGACATTATTTCTCTTTGAAATCGGTTGCCATTTACCATCTCGAATTTGAGCTTCAATGAACTTCCCTGACAACTCGGAAAGCTTGATTTGTGATTGTCCACTATCAGAATTTCGACCAGAGCTTCCATAGCCAAGGACCTCAGCAAATAAAGGGTCGATATTCCCAACAGTGTAATCACCTAAGCGCCTAGCCTTGATAATGCGATAAAACTCACTGACAGCTCTTAGCATCACGCGTGACAATATCTTATCTTCATCAGATTTGTCATCTACTTGGAAATCTTCAGATGCCAAAACCTCTTTCACCAATGATTTAGAATACCTAATGTCATTTCGAGACAATGCTTCCTTGGTTTCCGATTGATAAAGTTTTATTTGTTCAACATCCACATCAACAGGGTCGTCATCAGGCTCACATTCAGCATACGCAGCTTGACTTACTGGTAAATGAAGGCGCACTTCTTCGTCTTGCTCAAGAGCCTCTTTAAGCCATTTGCAAGCGATTCCATTTATCTGTTCAGATGTAATTTTTTTATCAGTCATAGCGAGGTTATAGACTTTCTCAGAAGCGATTACCAGCCTAGCTGCTCTCGTGTTTGCAACCTGACGGTCTGAAGTATTGAGAGACCTCACCAACTCCCATTTTCCCAATTTACTGGCTACTGAATGAGGAAGTTTTCTCCTCCAGTGGTAAACACCACCCCTTCGTCTTAAGTGCATGATTTGCAGTCCTTAGTGGACCAATCCGGTGGACCACCTCAACAAATTAATTTCATGCAAACGATATTTTCTTTATTCCCCATAAGGTCTTAGGTCTTGAAAACCTAGGATTCCAAAATGTATTATTCTTCATAAGAAACAGTACAGAACTCCTTGGCTTCCTACCTCGGCTCAGCAGCCGTGTGTAACAGTCAAGAAGATCAAGCGATCAAGAAAACCCCATCAGTTCATTCTGGTGGGGTTTTTCTTTGTTAGTCTGTCCGTACAAACAAGTGATTTTTAACTATAAATTCCTGAAAGCCTATTCATATACGATAAGATATCAACTTCCTCCAGCCACTTCTCAGTTTCAATAATCCCATCTTGTGTTACCATACATATGAGGTCTACGACGATGGTATGCATGATAAGACGAACACTTTGGATAGCTTTGATTGGTGTGTTCAGTTTGGGAATCACATCAACAGAGGCTTGTCCAAAAAAGATTGTCGCCGTGATGGGGGATGATATTGCCCGTCATGCACTTCCTATACTCATCAACATCTACGACAGCATTGGATGTTCAACTGAGTTTGACTTCCTTCCCGGTCGGCGAGGCATTCTTGAATTCAACCAAGGCAGGATTGATGGAGAGTTATACCGAAACCCAATTGCTGAGCAATTCTATTCCCGCGCCTTCACACGTTCATCCAAACCTTTCGTGACAGTTGAACAAGGTATTTTCCTAAATCCCAAGTATAATGATTATACAAGCGTGCCTATTGGGTACATCAGCGGTATCAAATGGCATGACCTTTTTGTTCTTAACACACTGGCAAACACAAAACGCTTAGTTCGCTTTAATCAAAAATCAAAACTGATGGATGCATATGAACAAGGTCGTATCAAAGGTTTCTTATCCTCAACCCTTTCGGTCAAGCTCTATAACGATGAAGTCGGCTTCAAACACGCGCCCCAGCTCTCCCTTGCCATAGGAACAGTCAACCTATACCACTACCTTGCAAAAGAACATGCTACCATCATGGAAAAGATTGACCAATATGTATCCTCACACAAACCATTCACTCAATTGAACTCAAAGGTTTATGCCAAAGACCGTATACCTTCGACTAATTGATCGACATTTCACAGACAGCTATTAAAATCGAAATAGCATGAGCGATAATTGGGCGAAGACGCGGGCAATCCCCATTACAGCTGACTAATCCTTATTCTTCTAAAAGCCGCTTAAAAGGGTTATAGATATATTGCTCATAGCTCCTATCAATTCCTTTAAGAAACGGGTTTGATATGCGAATGTTTTTTCGGGTTTCAAGCTTGGTAAATGCAAGACTGGGTCCGTAGTATTTCTTCCAGAGTTTAAGGACTTTCCCTGTATTAAATGCTTTTATCAATCCCTCATAAAGCCGTTCAGCCGCTTTTTCATTACCTTTGCTCGTCAGATAAAAACGCGGTAGCGGATAGTAGAGGATTATGTTTTTGTCCAAAACCAGCCCTTTAATATGCTGGCGGTCCTTCCACTCTTGCAAAACTTCATTTGCGCCACGCCAATAAACATCAGCCCGGCCTTTTGCGACAATCTTGAACATGCTTTCATAGGAATTTGAGGTTTCCACATTAAACCCATAATGCCTTAATATATCGGTATCTAACCAGCCAATCCCTTGCACCATCCTTAATGGCGTTAGGTCATCTTGGGCATTAACAGACTTTAACTTCAACTCCCCTTCACGCGAAGTAAATGCAAGGCGATATCCAACAATTCCAAGGTCCACGGGAAAAGGAACAGGGACAAATTCTTCTAAGTTTTCTTTACTAACAGACTGGCGCACAAAATAATTCTCGTATTTTCCAATACGTAAATCCTGAATTGAGCGTTTCATATTTGCGGGGGTTTCAGTTCTTTTTAAAAGGTAAGAGCCATGGGTTTCAACGGTCTCATCCAATGCTAATTTCATAAGCTCATGGACATAATCCTGACGCCTGTCATTCAAGCTTTCCCCCATGCGAGAGGTGAAAACGGTTTGCGCAGATGCGTTCAGATTACCAAGCAACATGCAAAGAATGAACAATAATATTTTCAATGAAACCCTCCTTCCATACTGTGGATTATACAATAATTTCGCCCTCAAATCTATGTCTACAAAGACACCGGCAAAGGGACCACTATTGATTTAGAATCGCCATTTCCCCCCACGGAGCCTCCGTGTTTTGTTTATAATACGTGAAGAAGCAAAGAGGACGTTGAAATGATATGCAAACACTGATCTTTTGTTTTTCTGCACCTATGTGTATAGTTCAGTAGACATGAGCGAGTAACAAATGAAAAAAGTTGCCTTATTACTTCTTTTCTTGGTTGTCCTACCTTTTTCAGCCAAAGCCACTGAAACATGGATCATACCTGTTCCTGATCAGATGCGTCCTCCCTTTAGTTATCATGGGAATAATGGCTATGAAGGTATATACATCGATTTAATGCGTGAAATTGCAAATAGGATTGGGGTTCGCTTGAAAGAGAAATCTTATCCTATCGTTCGGCGGCGCGAATTATTTATCCGTGGCGAGATTGTCATTACCTGTTGTGTAAACCCTGTCTGGCGTTCCAAACCAGAAGAAAACGAAATCCAGTTATTTTCAGACCCTCTGCACTTTGGTCGTGAAATGTTTATATTCGCTCACCAAAAAAAATTCCCAATCCCTAACCCAGAATCACTGCAATCAAAATCGGTTGTCGGTATCAAAGGGTATAATTATTTAGGCGAAGAACATTTTGGCAAGCGTATAGATGTGCGGACCCCTGAGCAAATTGTACGTATTATCGCTGCGGGGCGTGGCGATGTTGGTCTACTCCAATATGAAGTCGCAAACTTTCATGCCAAACAGCAAAAAGTAAAAATTGACTTTGGGCCTGTGCATCACTCATCTCCCATGCAGATTAGATTGCATAAATCTAAAGCGGCTTACTTACCAAAAATCAATAAGGCGATTGCGGATATAAAGAAAGAAGGCGTTTTAGACCTTATTTTTCATAAGTATGAAACTCTTCAATTATCTCAATAGCAGTATTTCTAAAGTATGGATGTAACATATTCATTTACTGGCCCGTAACAGATAAAGTTCAAATCGGCGATAATAGAGCCAAGTGAGGCAATCAACCTTTTTCGAGCTATGATAAAACCGTGATTTCTGCAATAATGATTATATTAGAGAAAGGTTCAACTTGGTAGCGAGATGCAAGTGAAAAAAGAGCTCATCATTCTGGCAACGGTGATATCGTCTATCTTTTCATACTCTGCAAAAGCTGAAGATATTGTTCGCATCTGTCATGGTAGCGGTGGCTATCCTCCTTACCATTTTTATCCCCAAGGCGTAAACGAAGGGAAAATGTCCGGCCTGACAATTGATGTGCTGAAACCGCTATTTGAAGTACTCGATATGCCCTACGACGTTAACCCAATCCCTTGGAAACGCTGCTATAAACATACATTGAGCGGTCAGGGTTTCGACATTATTGCGGACGGGTCTTATAACCTAGAACGCGCGAACCTGTTTTATTATTCCACCCCCCTTTACACTCTTACCCCGACATTATTTACCAAAATAGATGAAACGAAACAGGCTCGTCCAATCACCAAGCCTGAGCAATTGAAGAAATTGCAGCTTTGTGCCAACCGTGGCACCAACCTGATGGGTTACGGGGTGGTAAAAAGTGACATTTCCAACGAGACAAGTTCAATTAGAAACGGTCTGGAAATGTTGGATAAGGGACGCTGCGAGGGCTTTTTATCGCTACAGGAGATTGTTTCTGGGCATTATTACATGGATAAGGGTAATTCTTTACCCTCCGGGATTTCTGCATCACCAATTACCTATGCCAAGGCATGGACGATGCATTTGATAATTTCTCGCCACGCAAAGAATGCAAAAGACCTTACTTTTCGCATCAATCAGGAAATCTTGCGTCTACAACACAACGGCGTGATTGATAAGATTGCCCAGAAATATGCGACAGAAGCACGATAAAGAGAATAAATAATGCTGATTGGAATATCGTATTTTAAAGACCTATTACTGGCCATAAGCGCCAGCTGGACAACTAGAAACCCATCAGTTCAGGCTGGTGGGTTTCTCTTTTTTTAAGCAAAATTTCATAGACTAAAGTACACTCAACTAAGACGATGAAATTCGATAGGATTGGTGCATGTTTTATATAAAGCCAACCAACATGATATCGAACAAGGAGTATACGATATGAAATTGCGCCAGATGATTTTTGCAGCTGCGGCCTGTGCAAGTTTTGCTTTTGGCAATGCCGCTTCAGCGCATGATCTTGGTTTTGCAGGCTTGCTGTCAAAAGGCAATAAAGGTGAAATGCCTGCACTGACTTTGGCTTCTGGTAAGCCTGTGTCAGCTACGGGCTCTATCACCCTTGAATCTGGTAAATACTACGAGATGGAAATTATCGGTGATGGTTCAGCAGAACTTGCTCTAAGCGGTTCAGGTTTCTTTCGTGCCATTTGGGTTGATGAAGTTGTCGTAAACGACCTTGAAATTCGCCCCATCGGCATTGATAGCATTGAATTTGATGATGCTGGTGAAATGGAAATTGGCTTTATTGCCATCAAGCCAGGCACCTATCGCTTGTCTATTCCGGGCTCTCGCGGCGAAACACAAGGCGTTAACATTACAATCAAGTAAGCGATAAGGGGAGGTGTGCTGATAACAGGCCTCCCTATTCATTGATGATTGAAACTATGCGCGAAGATTACCACAGCTTTTAGGTAAAAGAAGGCAAAGGCAGAAGTCACATTTCTCATCGAGATAGTGTTTAACTGCATTTAATCGGATCAATAAGGAGTACAGGGTCTCTTTAATCATTTTTGACTCACAGCCATGTTCGATAGACCATTGCAGCTCTGAAAGGTCCTGCAAAAGAGACCATTGATATTTTTCCAACGCATCAAAATGTTCACAGTTCTTTGCGCGTAGAAGACGCTCAATGCCATTAAAATATTTGATCGTATAATCACTCAGTTCACAGAATAATTCTGTTCTCAAGTCTACACTGGCAAGAACTTCAGGAGATTTTTGGCAAAGCTTTAGGTCATCTATAATGACCTTATATATAAAGTCCTGCCCCTGATCATTTTTATCTATGTAATAACTAGATGCCATAAGCCCATAGCCCTTCGTATCTCCAACCTGTAGGGCTTATAGGTTATTGTTTGTTTTCAGACTGTCCCCAAATGGGAACACAAAGGAAAATAACCTTCATTAGAATTTGCTCTTCAAGCTGACGAATTTAATCATTTGCAATTTTTTCAGATTTTCTTGACTTTATAAAAAAAATAAGGCATATAACGCCTTCAATCTTTCGCACAGTTATGCGATTCAGTTATTCTCGGTTTTGCCGTAATTTTTCGTTTCTCAGTACATTGTGATTTAAAGTTGAACGTTTCACCACACGTTGTGGGATGCGTATATTCACATTCCAATTCAAAGGATAATGTAATGGCTATTGGAAATGTAAAATGGTTTAACCCGACTAAAGGTTTTGGTTTTATTGAGCCTGAAGATGGCGGACAAGATGCGTTCGTTCACATCTCGGCTGTAGAACGCGCTGGTCTTTCCAGCTTAAATGAAGGCCAAAAAGTTGAATACGAACTGGAAACAGGTCGTAACGGTAAGTCCTCTGCGACTAACCTGACAGTTATTGGCTAAAGTGATTTAAGCTGCCCCTTGGCATTTGGCTGGGGGCAGCTTTTTTCCTCTCTTTTGCTCTAAAGGATACATGATGACAAACCTGAAACTATCACGAGCAGAAGAACTTGCCCGCATAAGCCAAGAAGAAAGCCAGAGCTTTCTCGAAGAAAAACTCAGCGCTGGAAGTGAGCGCTCCTCCCAGATTGCGAATCTAAAAGCTTTGCGCCTTCAAAAAGAAGAAAAACAAAGAAAAGCCGCACGCAAACTCGCAAGAGCCGTTCAAAATAAATAAACCCTATTTATTGATGACTGCAGCTTAGCTGATTGGAAGGCGAACCATAAACGAGGTTCCTTGGCCTTCCTCACTCTCAAAGCTAATCACCCCGCCATGCTTGTTCTGAACAATGTCAAAAGCAATGGCGAGTCCTTGACCTGTACCTTGACCCACGTCCTTGGTGGTGAAAAAGGGGTCAAACACACGCTGTTTGATTTTATGGGGAATGCCCCCGCCAGTATCATTTACCAAGACCTCAACCCAACCATCTTGATGTTTCGTGGCAATCTGAATTTTCCCAACCCCATCTTGGTTATCTTTTTCCAACGCGCCAATTGCGTGCGCTGCATTGACGATAAGGTTGAGAAAGACTTGTTTAAGCTCACCGGGATAACAGCTTACTTTGGGCAAATCAGCCGCAAAGTCATGCTCAAGCTCAGCCACATATTTCCACTCATTTTTAGAGACTGAAATCGTTGTTTCAAGCAGCTCATGTAAATCAACATGACTTTTCTCAACACTCCCGGGATGTGAGAAATCTTTCATGGTTCGTACAATCCGGCTGACTTCACCAACCCCCTCAACAGACTGTTTAATGGCATCTTCGATCTCCTCGATGAGAAAATCCATTTCAATACTCTCGGTGAATTTCTCAATCTCATCAACAGAATGAACCAGAACACCATTTTTGCGCGCCTCAACACAGAGTTCGCGACAAAGTGAGACCATCTGGATCATGTTCTGCGAGGCATCCCTTAAAAAGATGAGATTATCCCCGATATATTGCGTCGGTGTATTAATCTCATGGGCAATACCGCCAGAAAGCGTTCCCAAGGCCTCCATTTTTGAAGCTTGGATCAGGCGTGCCTGCGCCAGTTGCAGGTCATTTTCCGCCATGAGGCGTTTTTCGTCCAACCCGGTATTGGCCTGCTTAAGCCCATGCACAAGGCTGTTAACCTTTGAAGACATGTCATTAAAGGCCCGTGCAGTTGCCGCAAGCTCATCACCGCCTTCATCATTGATCCTGAAATCAAAGTCGCCTTGCGCAATCTTTTTAGAGCCTTTTTGCAAGTCAATCAGACGACGCACCAAAAAAGTGCCAAGCAAAAAGGAAACGATGGCAGAAAAGACAATCTCACCCACACCAGTTAAAATCACCTTAAGCTGGATTTGCGTGATGGTTGAACCTAAAAGGTCGGTTGAAAGGCCGATTTCAACACGCCCATAAACTTCACCATCTTCTGAAATTGTGGCAAAGGTATCAAAAACATTATCATCCACCCCACCTAAATTGGTATCGGCCACGAAAGAGCGTTTTAAAAGCTCTTGATCATGAGCATGTTCAACCAGCACATCTGAGGTATCAATCACACGGGCGTATCTGATATCGTTGTTGGTCATCACCTCTTCGACAAAGCTTTCTAATGAGGCAATGTCGGTTGCCAGAACGGCATTGGTCGTGGTTTTGGCAAAAATTTGCGCTGTTGTTTGTGCCCGTTTAAAAAACTGCTCTTCCAGATTATTTTGCATCACGCTCACAACAATAATGGCGAACATGATGTTAAACAGTCCTTCAACACTCGCAATAAAGACAATAGCCTTCCATCGAAAAGACAGATGGCTGATTTTTTTACGAATGTTGGTTAACATATATAAGGTTCTTTCTTTTTCTTATTTATCTTGGAAGCTCTGTAAAACCAAGGCCGCGTACATCATCCCAGTCTTTATTCACCGCTGCCTCAGCCCCTTTTTTAAAACCGATAGCCATCAAAAGCTTACGAGCTGAGGGGGCGTTAAACATTTCAACAAATGCTTTTTGAATTTTGCTCACAACCTCTTGAGGGATGCGAGGGTGTGAAGCAAAAGCATGAGGCGTATAGCCTTTGGTCGTCCAAAGAACGCGCAGCTGTTTACCTATTTCTGGTTTAACAGTCCCAAAGGTACGTTGAATGCCGCCCCCTGCCACATAAAGACCTTTTGCCACACCATGATAAACTGAATCATGACTACCAACATATTTAGGGATAAAGCTCACCCCTGCCCCTGATAATGACCCGCGGGGCAACACACTGGCTGCAAAGGCGGCGGGTGCGGGAAAGGCCAATGTATTACCAGATAATTCCTCAAGCTCTTTAAGCGTTGCATCCTTGCGCACCACCAAAATGCCCTTAATCATTTTGCCTTTTTGCTTGGCAAAGGCACGATAGCCGGGCTCTTTTGCAAAAACAGTATAATGAATGGGATTCATATAGGAGAAATCATAGTCCCCATTACGCACACGTTTTTCAAACTCGGGAATTTTTGAGGCTGTGCGAAATTTGAGTTTATAGCCTGTTTCCTCACTGAGATAGCGCAGGATCGGCCCCCATTTTTGTACCAACACTTTTGCAGACTGCTGAGGAACAAAACCAAATGTGAAAGTCTGGGTTTCTGCCTGCGCCGCCTGAATTTGAAGCCCGACGAGAAACACCATTGAACATATTATCTTCTTCATTGCACAGTTCCTCACAAATTTCCGCAAAATGAAAAGCAGTCTAATTGATTTCCATTATGACTTGCATTTTCACTAAATGAAAATCAATTTACCTAAGTCTTTGATATAAAACTATCCCCATATGAGAACAAATCCGGTTTTGCTCATATGCAAAGAGATAAGAAAAAGTACGATTGTATAAGGGGTTCCTACGGATATTTCTTTGCCCACATCACTGTTACTATGATCTTGGAACTACGTTGGGGAAATATCATGAGTACTTTAACTTGGAGAAACGCAAGCCACCGCACGGGTCATGAGAAAATAGACGCCAAAAATAAAAGAATCGTCAGTCTCTACAATCAACTACAAACCATCTCTTGCGAACAAAATTATGATGAGATCGTCATGGATGTTTTAGGTGAGCTTGTTGAATATACAGACCATCTTGCTATAGAAGAAAAAATCCTAGAAGAAAACGGTTATACAAAGCTAGATGAGCATAAAAGAAAACATTCCGCTTTTCTTGAGGAGCTCTGCAGTCTCTGTGAATCCTATGAAGACCGCCATCCGCAGCTTCTTGTAAAACTCACATCTTTACTGGAAATCTGGTGGGAACATCACATCATTGAAGATGTTGTCAAAAACAAACACTTTATTGCGACAACCACGCATTAAATAAAAAGGGGAGATCATACATATCTCCCCTAAAATAACGTGTTCTTTAAATTGCCCGTGAAAGCCTATAAACAATAGGCAAGCACCATGTGCGCCTTAATAATACACCAAGTATCCCCAGCAGGGATAAGGCAACGACGGGTACGAAAACCATCAAAAACAATGATTTGCCAACTCCGGGTATAAACAACAATGGCGTTGCAAAAAGCTCCAGCCCCCAAAGGACCAATCCTTGGCGAGCATGAAGCAAAATATACTGGTCATCATCACTGATGCTTAAAGGAATAAAGCAAAGTGTTCCCAAATAGGCCAGCACACTGAGAAACTGAGACCGAACATGTCTCTTTTTACATGGTTTGATATGGCGTGTTTGCGCAGGTGTCATGATCTTTACCGAAATTCTATATGAACCGTAGCTTGTTGATATAATGCCATACTATAGCACTCAGAGATTACGATACAAGTATTTTTAAACCATTATAATCTATAATTTTAATACCTGTATTTCTGTAGGGTTATTATGAGTTCACCTTGACCAAAAGGTCACAGACTTCGCGCACTGCCCCTTGCCCACCACATTTTTGTGTAATGTAAATGGTCTGTTCTTTGACCTCTTCCACCGCATCTGCAACGGTGATAGGGGTTCCGATCTTTTCCATGATGACAATATCATTTAAATCATCGCCCATATGGGCAACATTATCCAAGCTGATTTCAAGCTCATCACAAATCTTTTGCAAAATTTCGATCTTGTTTTTCGCCCCGGTATAAACATGGGGGATACCTAGGCGCTTGCCGCGTTCTTGAATGGCATTGGTTGTGCTCGCACTGATGATACAAAGCTCAACACCGGCTTCACGGGCCTTTTTCATCCCCATACCATCTTTAACATTGAACTTGCGCAGCTCATCGCCGGTTTCCGTATAATAAAGGCCACCATCGGTGAGGATTCCATCCACATCGAGGCTAAGCAACTTCACGCTTTTTAGTTTTTCTTTAAAATCACGCGGAGAGAGTTTTTCACGAATAGACACGCTAGACATTCCTTACACAAGTGTGGATCAACCAAGGCACTCTACAATGTTGCGCCTTCCTGTAAAAGCTTTTCAAACTCATCAGCAGGTACAGGCTTGCTAAAGTAATAGCCTTGAATGTAATCGCAACCATTTTCACGTAAAAATTCCAGCTGGGTGTCATTCTCAACTCCCTCGCCCACAATCTTTAAATTCATGCTTTTGCCAATGGCGATCACTGCTTTTGCCAATTTTTCCGACGTATCATCCTCGCCCTCCTTAATATTCATAATGAACGAGCGATCAATTTTCATAATATCCAGCGGAAAACGATGTAAGTAGCTTAAAGAAGAATAACCCGTGCCAAAATCATCCACACTCAGCTTCACGCCTTTTTTTGATAACACTGCTAAAGATTCCACCATTGAGCTTTGACTAGAGGCAATAAAACTTTCGGTGATTTCAATCTCCAACATTTTCGGGTCAGCCTGTTCTTCCTCCATTATCGCCATCAGGTCAGCGGCCAGATCAGGCTTGGAGAACTGCCGCCCAGACAGGTTGACGGCCACATTCGTGATGCTAAGGCCCATGTCCTTCCATTTTTTCATTTGCGCACAGGCTGTTCTAAAAACCCATTCCCCAATGGGCACAATCAATCCAGTTTCTTCAGCAACAGGAATAAACTTGTCCGGCCCGATAATCCCCAGCTCAGGGTCAACCCAGCGGATCAGCGCTTCCGCCCCTGTAATCTCGCCTGTTTCAGCAATGACTTTGGGTTGGTAATAAAGGGTGAATTCTTCTGCCTCAATGGCGCGGCGCAGCTTATTTTCAAGCATCAAGCGTTCTTTAACCCGCACATTCATATCTTCGGTAAAAAACATGAAAATCCCGCGCTCAGTCTCTTTGGCATGATAAAGGGCGGCGTCGGCTTTTCGAATGAGCTCTGAATACTCCGTGGCATCATCGGGATAAATGGCAATACCGCAACTTGCCGAGATGGTGATCTCTTCAGGCAGTTCCGGTAATTTGAAGGGTTCTTTTACCCTTGATAAAAGATGTGTCACCGCACGGCTTACAGTGTCTTCTTCACCCGTACCGACCAACAATAAAATAAATTCATCACTGCCGATACGCGCGATTGTATCCACAGATCGCATGGCCCCATCAAGACGCTGGGCAATTTCTTTTAAGATCATATCGCCATAATCATGACCTAGGCTTTCATTGAAGAATTTGAAATTATCAACATCCAGATACACAAAGGCAAAAGGCTTATCTTCACGGGTTGCCTGGGCGCAAGCCTGGTGAAAGCGATCTTCAAGTAATTGGCGATTGGGCAGACCGGTTAATTTATCATAACTGGCTTGATAGCGGAGCTCTTCCTGACTTTGGCGATATTTGGTGATATCGCTGAAAACAGCCACATATTCTTCAATTGCACCCTCATCATCTTGAAGGGCTGTAATGGTCAACCATTCCAGATAGGTCTCGCCATTTTTACGCCTGTTCCAAATTTCACCTGACCATGTCCCAATCTCATTTATAGTTGTCCACATTTTTTGATAAAAGCTGCGATCATGTTTGCCCGAGCTTAAAAAGGACGGTTTTTTGCCCAAGGTCTCATGGTCAGAATAGCCCGTGATGCTTTTAAAAGCGTTGTTGGTAAAAGTGATTTCGGTTGCCCCATTAGTGACCATCACCCCTTCTGTCACATTATCAAACACCGTTTTTGACAGTCGGCGGTATTTCTCTTCTTCAAGGATTTTTGTTAAATCCTGTATCACCCACATGGTCCCGGCATGATAATTCTTTTCATCAACCGCACGTCCAATTAAATCACCATAAAAGCGCCCGCCTTCATTGCGCCTGAAAACGGTATTAAACTCGACCAGTTCATTATTAAGCAGCTTTGCCCGCGCCCGATTTTCAATATCGCGGTAGCTTTCCACCTCATTATATAAAATTTCTGGTGCACGTCCGGCTAACTTACCCGGCTCATAACCAAACATTTCTTCAAGACGTTGAGAACACCATTGAATGACACCACTGCGCACAAACGCAACGCCTGTGGGCAGATTATCCATCAAGCCTTGTAAATGGAGATTGGCTTTATCCAAACGTTCTTGAACCCGATATTCCTCAGTTACATCACTTGCCACGCAAATCATGCCATCAAAGCCCCCGTTGGGCTGAATAACAGGGGTAAAGCGCATATCAACCCAATGATGATTAATCAGGAAAGTCTCGCGACGCTCCTCACCGCCCAGACATTCACGACAGATATTGATAATCAAAGGATAGTCTTTAAACACGTCAAAGATTGAGTTGCCCTCAACCTGAGCAGCTTTTAACCCTAATGCCTCTAAGCCGCGCCCCTCACCAAGGGTGAACATGCCGTCATAATCCACCGCAAATAAAGCAATGGGCAGGTTATCAACCACATAATGCCAACGCGCCTCATTCATGCGCAAGACATCTTCAACGACCTGTCGTTGGTGTGTTTCATCGGCAAGTTTGCGCCCGTAATCCTCTAGCGAATTACGGCTATACTCACTGGTGTGTTTATGATGGCCCATTAAAGCGACCATCAAACACCAGATCAATGTCGAGGCAACACCAAGCGCCAATGTGATCCAGTGTAAATCCTGATAAAAGCCTATTTGTTTCTTATTAAGCGGCAAAAGAGACAATTCCATATGCATGCCCGCCAATGTAAAGCTATGGCTTTGTGCCGTACTGAATATTTTTTGAATCTTCTCTAAGGTTTGGCTTTCAACAAGGCCGGAATGGTAGAGCAAATATTCATCAAGCTGCGGACTCTTAGTGATCTTCAGGGAGATCAGATTATTCGGGTTGCGCAAACCGTCCCAGCTTTTGCGTATAAGCTTAGCAATATCCAGCCAGCCTAAAAGATAACCTTGAGGGAATTGCTGGGCTTCATTGGATGACCCCAAAAGCTGGAATTGTTGAAAAAACGGCTGCCCAATAACCAGATAAAACTCACCCCGTTTTTCATTATGATCAAACCCAAATACCGCACCTTCTTTTTGCACAGGCCGTGTCGTGTTGAAATGCCATTTCTGCAAATGCGACATAATAAAGCGCCCCGTGCGCTCTTGCTGCCAATCTTCCAACGCGACAATATCTTTAAAAGTCGCTTTTGAGCGCCCAAGCCATGTTGGTGCCCAAGCAAGATAACTAAAGCCATCATCATAACTTAACCCGCCTAATAAAGGCGATAGTTCCTGAAGAGCCTTCGTCACATCCTCGCGTGTCGGCTTTTTTTTCTCTAAATGGAATTGCCCAGACAAAGGCGATAGTATGTTGGCTTTTCGATCTAGCTCACGAGAGAGGGCATGGACATATTCATTTGCATCTTGAAGAAGGCGCTTTTTATTTTGTTCATCTTGAAACTGTAAAACAAAATAACTTGCACTAATGGAAAGGCACAAGCCAACCACGAACACCAAAAATGCCCGCACATATACACTTTTTTTTGATAAACCAAGCGCAGACGGCGTAGAAACCATCATAGCACCTCCCACCTTCTGGTTTAGACAGCCACAAGAGATTTCAAGCGAACAGCCCTAACCTTTCGTATTAGTCTATCTGTTTTTGTCTGATCTCGCACGCCTTTTTTAAAAAAGGCTCATTTGAAAAAATGCTTATACTTCAGCTTCTTCGCGCTCTTGGCGTTCTGTGCGCCAGCGCATGGTCTTTAAAAGCGTCCCAATCGTGACGGAGCCCAGCGTTGCAATGGCAATCTCATCAATCTCAGTCAGCACCAAATTGAGTGCACTACCAATGTCTGTATCAGCCTGTGCATCGCGTG
Organism: Candidatus Terasakiella magnetica; assembly: GCF_900093605.1. NCBI lineage: Bacteria > Pseudomonadati > Pseudomonadota > Alphaproteobacteria > Rhodospirillales > Terasakiellaceae > Terasakiella > Terasakiella magnetica. The sequence goes on along the minus strand of NZ_FLYE01000045.1, from coordinate 225,544 downwards.
CACGTTCATTCTCGCCACCCACATCTTCAAAAAGATGGATCACATCAAACAAAGTTGTGCGTTTTAAATTACCGGAAAAGCGATAGCCCCCACCTGCCCCGCGCACGGATTCAACAAGGCCCGCGCGCCCAAGGTCACGCAAGACTTTCGCTAGATGGTTGGCAGAGATATTATATTTATCCGCAATATCCGTGGCTGAAAGCTGCACGTTAGGATCGCGTGCCAGTTCAAGCACTGCATAAAGGGCGCAATATGTCGCTTTTTGAAGTTTCATCACACGCTCCCTTAATCCAACGGCATTTCAAGTTCGATGAAAGGGCCACCCATCATGCCTTGGCTTCTAAAGAAGCTGAGGTTGAGGTTGTCTTTACGATGCAACATGGTGCGGACTTGGCCCACACCAGCTTTGCGAAACTGCTCACAAACGGTTTCAAACAAGCGTGTCCCCACTTGCTTTAGGCGCATTTCAGGGTTCACCCCAATGGTATAGACCCAACCACATGGCTCAGACCCAAATTCCCACGCGCGCACTTCACCGATGATAAAGCCTGCAAACTCACCATCAATTTCACAGACATAGAAAAAACCCTCATTTGAATCACCATAGCGATGATAGGTTTCTTCCCAGTAATCTGGTTTATGCTGTCCAGTATTATAGGCATGTAAATCGGTGACGGCTGGCAGGTCTTTCTCATCCGCATCGCGAATGATGAAAGTCACCCCATCTACTTTAGATTCCTTAAGAAATGCCGATTTACCCATCGCCTGAACAGACCCTTCGCCTGTGTAAAAATACTATCTCCATTAAAATACGCATTTCGGTACCACTTTGTAAAGACTCCTCTCAAAAAACTTCTTTTTCCCTTTTTGCGAGAAGTTTTATGTTTATGTGAAAGCCTTCACAGTTTTTTTATGGATTAAAGGTATAAATAGAGACAGACTGTATTTAAGGGCACATACAATGACTTTACCAAAAAACAAATCCATCCTGATTGCACTTGTGATTGCAGCAGCGATCACCTTGTGGCTGCTCTCTGGCATCTTTAAGTCTGATGAGCCTGTTGTTTCGCAAAGTGTTATCTCTAATCAGGAACAAAAGCTGGTAAAAGTCTTGATTGCGACAAAAAAAGCCGTTGAACATGCCAATGTCATCACCATCTACGGTCAAACAGATGCTAATCGTACAGTCGAGCTCAAAGCCCAGACCTCAGGCCAAATTAAAGAAGTTCTTATTGAAAAAGGCTCTCTGGTTAAAAAAGGTGACATCATTGCCCGCCTTAAAATGGATGACCGCCAGCGCCGCCTAAAAAGCGCGCAAAGTTCTGTTCGCCATCGCCAACTTGAATTTGAAGCCTCGCGCAAACTTTCTCAAAAGAGCTATCGCTCTCAGACCAAACTGGCAGAAGCCGAAAGCCTGTTACATGCTGCCAAGGCTGAGCTAAAAATCGCTGAGCTTGATATCCAGCATATTGCCCTAAGAGCCCCTTTTGACGGCAAGCTAGAAGATAAAACCATTGAAGTCGGTAATTATGTCGGTGTGGGCGATATGGTTGCCAAATTTATTGACCTCTCCCCTATCATCATCACAGCCGAAGTACCTGAAAATGCAATTAGCACGGTCAAGGAAGGTCAAATCGCCAGCGCCGTTTTAACTGACGGGCGCACAATTGACGGCATTATTCGTTTTGTGGCCTCCACCAGTGATAAAACAACCCGCACCTACCGTGTTGAGATGGAAGCGGAAAACCCACAACATGATATCCCTGTGGGACAAACCGCCAAGCTCCGCTTAAAAGTCGGCACCCATGCGGCTTATTTACTATCTCCCTCCATTCTCACCCTGTCTGATCAAGGCGTTATTGGCGTTAAAACCCTTAATGAGACGGATGAAGTTCAATTTAATCCGGTGCAATTGCTCGAAGATACCCAAGATGGTGTCTGGGTTTCAGGACTTGCTCAAAGTGCGCGCATTATTTTGCGCGGGCAAGAATATGTCAAAGCTGGTCAAAAAGTCATTGCTATGGAAGAAGACAATGACGCTACCAAAGCACAGGATGAATAGAGTATGAAAAACGCCATTGAAGCCGCACTTGGTCATGCGCGCACGGTGCTTTTGACCCTTGCTTTGATCCTCATTACCGGAACGGTTGCTTATAACAACATTCCCAAAGAGTCTGATCCTGACATTAACATTCCCATCATCTATGTGGTGGCAAGTCATGATGGTATTTCTCCTGAAGATGCGGAACGGCTGATCCTGCGCCCGCTGGAACAGGAAATGCGCACCATTGAAGGTGTGAAAGAAATGCGCTCAACCGGATATGAAGGCGGCGGTAACGTTACGCTGGAATTTGAAGCTGGTTTTGATGCGGATAAAGCCCTTGATGATGTGCGCGAAAAGGTCGATCTGGCAAAATCAGAACTGCCCGATGAGACAGAAGACCCCAGTGTGCATGAAGTCAACTTCAGCCTTTTCCCCGTTCTCGTGGTCACCATTGCGGGTGAAGTCCCCGAGCGCACCCTTGTTAAGCTTGCGCGCGACCTTCAAGACGCCATTGAAGCCATCCCCACCGTTTTAGAAGCCGATATTGCAGGGGACCGCGATGAGATCGTTGAGATCATCATTGATCCGGCAAAGGTCGAAATGTACGGCCTGACCCCGGCTGAAGCCATGAATATGGTGAGCGCCTCCAATAAACTGGTGGCGGCAGGCTCCCAAGATACGGGTCAGGGCCATTTTGCAATCAAGGTGCCCGGCCTTTATGAAACGGTTTATGATATTAAATCCCAACCGCTTAAAGTCGAAGGTGACAGTGTGGTCATGTTGGGCGATGTGGCTGAGGTGCGCCGCACCTTTAAAGACCCGACCAGCTTCGCCCGCGTGAACGGTCAACCCGCCATTGCCTTGGAAGTGTCAAAACGCACGGGCGAGAATATTATTGAAACCATTGAGCGCGTGCGTGATGTGGTTGCTTTTGAACAATCCCTCTGGCCTGAGGCTTTGCGCACAAACCTGCAAGTCTCTTACTCCCAAGACCGTTCCAACCAAATCCGCACCATGTTGGCGGATCTGCAAAATAACGTGCTTAGTGCCATTTTGTTGGTCATGGTGGTTGTGGTTGCCGCCCTTGGCTTGCGCACAGCAGGCCTTGTGGGCATTGCTATTCCCGGCTCTTTCTTAGCGGGTATCCTTGTTATTTCAGCCCTTGATATGACCATGAATATCGTTGTGCTTTTCAGCCTGATCTTGGCTGTGGGTATGCTGGTTGATGGCGCTGTGGTTGTGACTGAATATGCCGATCGTAAAATGATTGAAGGTTTTCATCGTCGCAAAGCCTATGGTCTGGCTGCCCAGCGTATGGCTTGGCCGATTACAGCCTCAACCGCCACAACATTAGCCGCCTTTCTCCCGCTTTTATTCTGGCCCGGCATCGTCGGGGAATTTATGAAATTCCTGCCCATTACGCTGATTGCGACCCTTTCAGCCTCCTTACTTATGGCCCTGATCTTTGTGCCGACCTTAGGCTCGCTTTTTGGTAAAGCCTCAGAAGCCGTGCCAGATTTAAGCGAAGTTGCCCCAGATAAAGAAACCGACCTGACCAAGCTTCAAGGCATGACGGGCCAATATGTCCATATCCTGCAAAAAGCCTTAAAACACCCTGCCAAAGTACTGGGCGCAGCCGTTAGCGTGCTGGTGATTGTCCAAGTGGTTTATGCCAACTTCGGTAAAGGGGTGGAATTCTTCCCCGAGGTTGAACCGGAAAATGCCAAAGTCAATGTACGCGCACGCGGTAACCTATCGGTCTGGGAACAAAAAAATATTGTTGAGCAGGTTGAGGCCCGCATCCTGCCCATGACAGAATTTAAAACCGTTTACACCCGCATTGGCAAAGCCGAACAAAGCGAAGAAGCCGAAGATATTATTGGGTCGGTCTCCTTAGAATTTAAAGATTGGCAGGAACGCCGCCCTGCCAATGAAATCCTTACTGATATTGCCAAACGGACCGAGGATATCCCGGGTATTGAAATAGACTTTCGCAAGCAAGAAGAAGGACCGCCCACAGGTAAGCCTGTTAACATCCAGCTTTCATCGCGATACACAGACCTCCTGCCCGCAGCCATTGCCCAAATCCGCACTGGGCTTGAGCAAATGGACGGGATGATGAACTATGAAGACTCCCGCCCCTTACCCGGTATTGATTGGGAACTTGATGTAAACCGCGCCCAAGCTGCCAAATATGGCGCCGATATCGGTCTGGTCGGGAACTTCATTCAAATGACGACAACAGGGTTGAAACTGGGTGAATACCGCCCTGATGATACCGATGATGAAGTGGAAATTCGCGCCCGCTTCCCCGTGGCGGACCGCACCATGGATCGCTTACAAGATATTCGTATCAACTCTGAGGCAAGCACGGTTCCCATTGCCAACTTTGTGACCCGCACAGCAGAGCCACGCATCGGCAATGTCAATCGCGTCGATGGGTTTCGCGTCATGGCAGTGAAGGCCGATGTGCTGCCCAGTGTGAATGTGGATGCCAAGCTCAATGAAATTAAAGTCTGGCTGAAAGAGCAAAAGATTGATCCCCGCATCAAGGTGGAATTTAAAGGTGAGGATGAAGAACAACGCAAGGCTGAAGAATTTTTGAGCAAAGCCTTTGGCGTGGCCCTGTTCATCATGGCGATTATTCTGGTGACCCAGTTTAACAGTTTTTACAGCGCTTTTTTGATCCTATCCGCCGTGATCATGTCCACCATTGGGGTCTTTATCGGCCTGTTGATCACTGGACAACCCTTTGGCATTGTCATGGGCGGCATTGGTGTTATTGCTTTGGCAGGGATTGTGGTGAACAACAATATCGTTTTGATCGATACCTTTGATCGCCTCAAACATGAAACGGGCACTGTTTTTGATGCCATTGTGCTGACAGGTGCGCAACGTATGCGCCCGGTGTTATTAACAACGGTCACCACCATGCTTGGTCTTTTACCCATGGTGATGCAGCTCAATATCGATTTCTTCACCCGTGAGATCAGCGCTGGCGCACCGTCTACACAATGGTGGGTCCAGCTTTCAACCGCCATTGTTTTCGGCCTTGGCTTTGCCACGGTTTTAACCTTAGTGGTGACGCCTTGCGCCCTCATGGTGCGTGCAAATGTCCAAGAATGGTCTAAAAACAGAAAAAAAACGACTGCCTAACTTTATGATAAATAACCCCAAATTCTTTAAAACGGTAATTCATCAACCCTGAATCTGCGAAAAACAACCATTTACTTCTTTCGTATTAATGCCTTTAGTTTAGTTACTTGTAGATGTGGAGAAAATAAGCCTGCTGAGCCTATGTGCGGTTTTAAAAGGCATAAAAACCGCAGAAAACAAAGAGAAATATCAATTTAACATTCATAGCACGCTGAATACATTCGTAACCGACAGTAGATTGCTCCATTCATTTAAGTTCTTTTACGTACTATCCCATACTACTTACGTAGGCAATTCCCTGAAAAAGCCTAACCCTTCTGCACATTTGATAAGTTCAAAAGAACACGTACAGTATTAAACAGTAGGAAATTGTACGTTTAATGGAGGGCAATATGCATTCCGATTTATCATTTATGATCGCCATGGACGGCTCACCATATCCCGTTCGTTTTGAAGCTGATGTTCTTGACGAGTTTGAAAAAGAACATGCTGAAACGATGGATTTGGAACTTCGTAAATTTTCAGATCAGTGGTTTGGCCCGACCCACTTTTTAGACCATTTCAACCGCCTTGGGGTTGTCGCGCAATTAATTCGCGATGCGGTCAAGGATGAAAATGGTGTTCTCGTTGCCAAATATGTGTTGTGGATGGCGGCGCGCTATCCAGAAATTTCTGGAATTCGCATCCAAGAAGACACATATGAATTTACGGCGAACATTTTTGATGAAACAACGCCGGAAGGCTGTTCCATCCATTAAAGAATAAAATCTTCGCCATCCATTTTCTGTTAAATGGCGGAGGTTCTCATGGGGAAAGTCGCAACAACTGTAAACTGGCTGGACAGAACGTTTGACGAGACAATGTCTTTGTTAATAGAAGCCGAACAGTATCATGCCTATAGGTTTGAACACCAAGTCCGCCATTTAGTACCTGTAAAGAGACTAGCCCTAACAAAAGAGTCCTTGCGCGTTACATCCAGACTTTCCCACATGATGTCTTGGCTTATGAGTGAAAAAGCCATCTTAAATGATGAAATTACCCGTCAGGACTTTGCTCAAAACACTCAGCCCCTTGCCCAAGAAGATATCTGCGTTGAACCCACAAACACTCCCATCGAAGACTGCCCGCGCGCCCTTCAAAGCTTAAGAAGGCGCAGTTGGGAGCTTTTCATGCGCGCAACCCGCATTGAAGGCATGTTGCGCCAATAAAGCCTCGTTAACCTAAAATCTCACTCACAAGGTTAACCCAATAGCTCGCCCCCATATGCAGCACATCATCATTAAAATCATATCCCGGATTATGCAGCAAGCATCCCCCCGGCACGCCCCCTGTGCCAAGCCAGACATAACAGCCCGGTTTTGCCTGTAACATATAGGCAAAGTCTTCAGCCCCCATGCTCGGTGTTGGGTCCAACATCACATGGTTCTCACCAACCGTCAGCATTGCCGCACGCGCGCAATTTTCCGTTTCTTGCGCATCATTCACCGTTGCGGGGTAACCCGTAATATAATCAAGCTCATAGTCTGCGCCATGAGCAAGGCATACGCCCTTAACAATCCGGTTAATGGTCTCTTCCAACTTATCTTGTACTTGCGGGTTAAAAGAGCGAATGGTGCCGCGCATGATCACTTCTTCAGGGATCACATTCCATGTATGGCCGCCATTAATTTGCGTAACAGACACCACAACCGCATCTTGCGGGTTCACCACCCGGCTGGAAACAGATTGTAAGGCCAAGACAAGCTCACTTGCCACCACCACAGGATCAATCCCCAGATGCGGCATGGCCCCATGGCACCCCACTCCTTTAATGCGAATTTCCATAGCATCACAGGCCGCCATGAGAGGGCCTGCTTTCATCGCCATTGTCCCCATGGGAAGCTCAGGCCAATTATGCATGCCATAAACGGCATCTGCGGGAAACTTCTCAAACAGCCCTTCTTCAATCATCACCCGTGCCCCACCTTCATTTTCTTCAGCGGGTTGAAAAATAAAATGCACGGTTCCTTTAAAATCTTTATTTTCACTAAGGTGTTTAGCTGCGCCCAACAACATCGCCATATGCCCATCATGACCACAACCATGCATTTTACCAGCATGCTTAGAACAGTGTGGCACGCCGGATTGCTCAACCATATCAAGCCCATCCATATCTGCGCGCAAGGCAATTGATGGCCCCTCACCTGTTGTTAAAGTCCCAACCACACCCGTTTTGGCGAGCCCTTCATGAACCTCAAGACCAAACTCTTTTAGGCGCGCAGCAATAAAATCCTGCGTCAGGACTTCTTCAAATGCGGTTTCAGGGTAGCTATGCAAATGGCGCCGCCAATTTGTCATTTCCTGAACCAGAGGATTTTCTTGTGAAATTTTCATGAAAACGGCCCTTAACAATTGCCCAAAAGCTAAATTAGGATTATAAATGCTGCAACGCAAAATAAACATAATGATCTTCGTGGAGTAATTCTTAACATGACACGCATGTCCGTTCCAAACGTAAAGACAAGCATCGACCGTGCCATTCACGCCGTTGAAGGCCGTATGACCAACGGGCTATCGCCTGCTTCCATTATGGTGGCCTATTTTGACTGGCTGGTTCATATGGCGCATTCACCGGGTAAAATTGGTGAAATGTCTGAAAACTTTGCCCGCAAAACCATGGATTTCAACATCTGGGCGGCACGTGCAACCATGGACCCGGAAATCCCTGATTTCATCCAGCCTTTACCGGAAGATCGCCGTTTTCGCGCTGAAGAATGGAAACAGTTCCCGTTTAACGTTCTTGCACAAGGCTTCTTGTTAAAAGAACAGTGGTGGCACTATGCGACCATGGGCATTCCCGGTGTTTCTAAGCACCACGAAAGCATGGTTTCTTTTGGTGCGCGCCAATGGCTTGATATTATTTCGCCAACCAACTTCTTTGCCACAAACCCACAAGTTCTTAAGACAACCATGGAACAAGGCGGTCAAAACCTTGTCAAAGGGGCTGAGAATTATTGGAATGAAGTGATGCGCAACATCACCGATGAACATAATGCGGCAGAAAGCGAATTTCAGGTCGGTAAAAACCTTGCCTGTACCAAAGGTAAAGTGGTTTATCGCAACCGCCTTGTTGAATTGTTGCAATATGAACCAACAACCAAAAAAGTTGATGCCGAACCGATCCTGATCGTTCCGGCCTGGATCATGAAATATTATATCCTTGATCTCTCGCAATATAATTCCTTGGTGAAATATCTGGTGGATCAAGGCCATACGGTCTTCATGCTGTCATGGCATAACCCAACGGAAAAAGACCGCGACCTGACCATGGAAGATTACGTCAGCCAAGGTGTGATGGAATGTCTCAAGGCTGTAACAACCATCGTTCCGGACAAAAAAGTCCATGGTGTTGGTTATTGTTTGGGTGGGACACTTCTCACAATTGCCGCAGCTGCCATGGCGCGCGATAATGATGATCGTTTCAAAACCATCACCCTTTTCACCACGCAAACAGATTTCTCTGAAGCTGGTGAATTGATGCTCTTTATCGATGAAAGCCAAATTTCTTACATGGAAGACATGATGTGGGATCAGGGCTATCTCGATACCAAGCAAATGTCTGGTGCCTTCCAGCTGCTGCGCTCCTTTGATCTCATCTGGTCTAAGATGGTGTCAGAATATCTTCTGGGTGAACAGCCACGCGTGAATGACCTGATGAGCTGGAACGCTGATGCAACCCGTATGCCTTATAAAATGCATACTGAATATCTGCGCCGCCTGTTCCTCAACAACGACCTCTCTGCGGGGCGTTTTGAAGTCGGTGGCAAACCGATTGCCATTTCTGATATCCGCACACCTATTTTTGCTGTGGCAACTGGTAAAGACCATGTAGCGCCATGGAAATCTGTTTATAAGATCCATCAGATCGTTGATACGGACGTAACCTTTGTTCTCACCAACGGTGGGCATAATGCTGGGATCGTTAATGAGCCGGGCCACCCGCGCCGCCATTACCAAATTGCAACCAAGCTGGATAACGACAAATTCGTTCCCCCACAAGAATGGGCAGAACGCCAAGATGTTGTTGAAGGCTCTTGGTGGGAGCCATGGCAAGAATGGTTGGTCAAGAACTCTTCAGGCAAAGTAAACCCACCATCACTTGGCACACCAAAAGGTGATTACGCGCCGATCTGTGATGCACCGGGAACCTATGTTTTTGAAGAGTAAAACATACCTATAACCCACAAAAACCCTCGTACTGTATGTACGGGGGTTTTTTTATACTTAAGTATCGCTTTTTATCTTGAACTCCGCCTTACCCAAACCAATCTACATAAAAACAAAGCGCTCTATCAGGGGTTAATAAGGAGTGTGAACATGTATCGCCAAACTGACCGTCGAAACGAAGCAACATTGTTTAATCACATGCAATCTTTGCGAAATCTATCGCGAAGCCCTTCCGTCTTGTGCGGAGACCTATATGGGGCGATGGGCGATATTATACACACTCTATCTGCCACCCTTGAAAATGCCCGTATCGGCATTTGGGTGTGTGATCGTGATGATCCTGATCTATGGCAGTGTCTTGCTAGTACACAAAGCAATACTGAAACGTTTAAACGCAAAGAGCTAGAAGACCTGATCAAACGTCTGGATCAGGACTTTATTTATGCCATTGATAATGCCAGCACCCTACCGCGCAATGAGGCAAAACCCGTTCATTTCTTCACCCCGCATATCTGCGCCCAATTATGTGCCAGCATCCAAATTGATGCCCAGACCCTTGGGATCATCTGTTGTGAATATGACGATGGGCCTCACCGCTGGGCCTTAGAAGAAATTTACTTCACAGAATCCATTGCCAATTTCACCTCCCTGTTCCTAATTGACTACAACCGCCGCGTGGCAGAAATGAAGCTGTTTGAAGCCATGCGCAATGATCAGCTGACAGGCTTGGCAAACTCGTCCTATTTCATTCAGGAGCTGAAAAAGAAAATCGCTCTGCGTCCTGATTGCCCCCTGTTCCTCTCCTTGCTTGATATTCGCGGCTTTCGCCATATCAACGATATTCACGGTCATGATGTAGGTGATGAAACGCTTAAAAACCTCGCTCTACATTTAACCCGTTGCTTCCCTGATGCACTCATTGGGCGCACGGCAAGTAATGAATTTATTCTGGCGCGTTATATTGAAAATAACGAAGACATGGCAAAGACAAGCGACCAGATCATCAAGCTTCTGAAAATAGATCTCCCTGTTGGAAATGATCGTCTCTTACTTGATGTATCCATCGGGGCTGCGCTTTACCCACAGCATGGGACACGGGTTAAAAGCCTGATTAGAAAATGCGATATCGCCCTGTTCAAGGCTAAAGAAACTGCAAATGCGAGCTTTGTAACGTTTAATGAGCATCTCGGCCAAGATTACATCAACCATATCCGCTTAAAGAAAAAACTTAAAACAGCGCTTTTTGATCATCGTTTGATCAATCACTATCAGCCTAAAGTCAATTTGCAAAACCTTGAAGCCACAACCGGGGAAGTTCTTGTGCGCTGGCAAGATCAACAAGGCCAGTTTATTCCCCCAGCCCATTTCATCCCCATTGCAGAGCGCACAGGCATGATTAATGAATTAGGCCGTCAAGTTCATAACAATATCTGTAATGACCTCTGCCTTGTAGATGCCTTCAGCCAAAGCGGTCATATCCTCTCAGTCAATGCGAGTGTCATGGAATTGCGCAACCCCAATTATGTGGCGCAACTCCTTGAACGTATGAGCCAATGCCATGTGAAGCCCCATCAGCTTGAAATAGAGGTCACCGAAAGTACATTTTTAGATGAAGACCGCATTACACTTGAAAACCTCAAACAGCTTAAGAAAGAAGGTTTTGCCCTTGCCTTGGATGATTTTGGCACGGGCTATTCCTCATTATCTTATTTAAAACAGGTCCATTTCGACACCATCAAAATCGACCGCAGCTTCGTCACCAATATCCATCAATCCAAACAGAACCGTGATATTGCAACCTCCCTGATCAAGCTGTTTCATGATTTTGACTGTCAGGTGGTTGCCGAAGGCATTGAGTTTGAAGCCGAGGCTGATATTTTGCGCGATCTTGGCTGTGATTTCGGGCAAGGTTTTCTCTATGCTGCCCCAATGGGGATAGATGAATATGCCCAATATCTAGACTGTTCACCTATTTCCCCAAAGCTCAGCCTAGGCCTGTTTAACAGCACTCAAGAAACTTGAGACCTGCGTATTAAGCTGTGTGAACTGTTGTTCAAACTTGTTCACATCCTCAATGGCTTCTTCCGCTTTTGCCTCAGTTCTGCCTGCTTCACTTTCCACCGCACTAATTGTGCCTGATACAACTGAAGCATCTTGGGTCACATTAGAAATGCTGCTCGCAATTTCGCTAGTGGCTGATTTTTGCTGTTCAACTGCTGTGGAAATAGATGTTGAGATATCATTGAGGTGACGGATTGTTTCACTCACATCATTAATAGCTGTCACCGTTTCTTCCGTAACAGACTGCATTTCAGTAATCTGTTTAGCAATATCACCCGTGGCTTTTGCTGTTTGGTTAGCAAGGTTCTTAACTTCACCTGCAACAACTGCAAAACCTTTACCAGCTTCACCAGCACGGGCCGCCTCAATCGTTGCGTTCAGGGCCAACAAGTTGGTCTGTTCTGCAATGCTATTAATTAAGGAGGTCACCTCTTCAATGGCAGAGGCACTTTGGGTCAGCTTGGTCACAAGCGTATTTGCCAATTCCGTTTCATCAACAGCCTTATTGGCAATATCGGTTGAGCCATAGACTTGGCGTTCAATCTCTCCAATTGAGGCTGAAAGCTCTTCTGAGGCAGCTGCAACCGCATCAATATTATTGGCGGAAGAGTCCGCTGAGGCCAAGGCCTTATCGGCTTCACCCAAAGTCTGCTGGGCAGCGCCCTTCATCTCAGACACCATGGATTTCACATTAAGAGAGGCCTGACTGACATTAGCAAGAATGTCACGAACAGAGCTATCAAACTCAAGGGTTTCGGCTTGCAGCCTTTCTGCACGCTCGGTTTGGATGCGGCTGTTTTCTTCTTGCTGGGCTGCAAGGTCTTTTGCAGAAATCATATGCTTTTTAAAGATTTCCACGGCTGAGGCAATTTCGCCATATTCATCTTGTTGTTCAACATAAGGAACGCTTGCATCATCTTGCCCGTTGATAATATCCATCATCACCGACTTCAGCTTGATCACAGGGCGCACAATTCGTCTAGAGGCAAAATAACCAACTGCCGCACCAAAGGCGATAATTACAACAAAAATAATAAGATAACTGTTCTGCGCCTTACTTTTCAGCACTTCAAAACCCGTCACACCAGAGGCGAAATAGGCCACACCAACCGTTTTGCCAGAAAAATCATAAATCGGGGCGGCAAGGGTTGTCACCACGCCCGCATCAAAAGTCTCTTCGCCCAAATAAGTAATCTCGTTTAAACCTTCCTTTACACGGGCAAGGTCAAAACTCGTTGTTTCTGGGAAGGTCGATGCTTTTAATTTGATATCCGCATTTGTTGCATCAAATTCTTTCAAGGATGCATTGCTGTTAGGCAGCAAGAAAAAGGCCGTTTCAACACCTGTTTCTTTTTTAAAGCTATTGAGCAGAGCTTTACCAAAAGAAAGACCAAATTCAACGGAGCCCACATGCTCTCCATTATAAAAAATGGGGCTAATGCCGCGCGCGCCTAAACCGGCACGGCCGCGCTCAAGGCCTTGGACGGCTTTGCGTGTCTCGTTGGTTTTTACGATTGTTTTTCGAAAGCCAGAGAGGTCATCTCCAAATTTCTTGGCTTTATGGACACGCAAAAATGAGGTTGCTGGTGAAAGGTGGAACTGGAACTGGCGCACGCCGAAATTCTTTTTCATATCAGCAAAGCCAGGGACAAAGGTCTTGGCTAAATAATCGCGACCCCCCTCAGCCATGGCTTTTTGCACGTCCGGTAAAGTCGCAATTAACGCACTACGTGCTGCGGCATTATCTAAAAGAGAATCCACGCGCGTCTGAAACTGTTTTGCAAATGAGCGCAGTTCTTTTTCTTTAGAAATCTCAATTGAATCTTCAAGGACCTGCCAAGAAGACACATTTGATAAAATAATAGCAACAACAACCACACCAATGATTGCCGCCGCAATCTTTGTCACAACCTTCATACCGATCTACCCCAATTTTTGCTATTTCAAGCACATAATATAAACACAGATTAATAAACGTAGTTTTTTTATGGTCTTTTGGGGCTAAGTATCATTTCGCAGTGCGAAATACAAGCATTAGATGAGTATTATCTCATATCCTTACCATCATCGCGCAACACCACATAAATGGCAGGGATCACCAGTAAGGTGAGTGCGGTTGAAGAAAACAAACCAAAGACGAGCGAGATTGCCAAGCCTTGGAAAATCGGGTCTGCCAGAATAAATGCCGCCCCGATCATGGCTGCTGCTGCGGTTAAAAAGATCGGTTTAAAGCGGATCATGCCCGCTTCTAGCAACACATCGCGAATAGGGCGTCCCTCACCTTGGCGCTGGCGAATAAAATCAACCAGCAAGATTGAGTTGCGCACAATAATTCCTGCTAAAGCAATAAAGCCGATCATGGAAGTTGCGGTAAAGGGGGCTGAAAACATCCAGTGACCCAGCACAATCCCGATGAGCGTTAAAGGCACAGGTACTAAAATCACCAAAGGCAGTTTGAAACTACCAAACTGACCAACCACCAGCAGGTAAATGGCAAGAATAGCCACACCAAAGGCAGCCCCCATATCGCGGAAGGTCACATAGGTAATTTCCCATTCCCCATCCCACAAGAAAGTCACCTGTCCTTCATCAAGGGGCTGACCGTGGTATTTAAGCGCAGGCATACCAAGCTTGCCCCAATCCACCTTTTCAAGGGCGTCTTCAACCGCGAACATGCCGTAAATTGGGGCTTCATAGCGCCCGGCAAGTTCTGCTGTCACCATTTCAGCGGCGTACCCATCACGGCGAAAAATCGGATGTGAGGCTGTTTCGCGCACCAAATTCACCACTTCACCAAGCTCTACATTGCCATTTTTTGACGGCACAGGTGTTGAGAGCAGGCGCTCAGACATTTGTAAATCTTCCTTGGGCAGGCGCACCATAATTTCCATGGGGTCCACGCCAGCCCCGCGATGGGAATAGCCAACTTTCACCCCACCGAGCAATGCCCCCAAGGTGTCATAAACCGCTTCTTCTTCCACACCGTGAAATTCAAGGCGCTGCTGGTCAATCTCAAGGCGCAAGCGCTCTGATGGATTACCAAAGCTGTCATCCACATCAACGATGAAATCAATCTCTTCAAAAACGCTTCGCAGTTTTTGTGCTGCTTCACGCCGGCTTTCAGCATCTGGTCCATAGACTTCAGTTAATAAAGTCGCCATCACAGGCGGGCCGGGCGGCACTTCCACCACTTTGATGGAACTTCCCGCCGGGGCATCAACGGCTTTTAGGAGTTCGCGCACTTCCAGCGCAATGTCATGGCTTTCGCGATCACGTTCATGTTTAGGCAGTAAATTAAGCTGCACGTCACCATATTCCGGCTTATCGCGCAGATAATAATGGCGAACCAGACCGTTAAAGTTAAACGGCATGGATGTCCCCACATAGACCTGCATATTCATCAGTTCAGGAATAGCTTTCAGCTTCTCCGCCACATCCATGCTCACACGTTCTGTGGCTTCAAGACTTGCGCCTTCAGGCAGATCAACCACCACCTGAATTTCTGATTTATTATCAAAAGGCAGAAGCTTTACCGTCACGCTTTTTGTATAAAACAAACCACAAGACACAATGGTTGCCACGCCCACAATGGTGAGGAATTTCTTGGACTTGCTGCGATCTTGGATAACAGGACGGGCAAACCGTTCATAAAAACGCCCCATAGCCCCGCCATCACTTTCATCATGATGATGGGCATCGCCTTCCATCATGCGACCGCGCAGTAACATCAACAACCATGGCGTAATGATCACCGCAACAAAGAAAGAAAATAACATGGCAGCTGATGCATTGGCCGGGATCGGGCTCATATACGGTCCCATCAAGCCAGAAACAAACATCATGGGCAAAAGGGCCGCCACAATCGTCAAAGTCGCAATAATGGTCGGATTGCCCACCTCAGCCACCCCTTCAATGGCAGCTTGTAAGGGCGTGCGATCATCCTTCATGTTCCAGTGACGCACGATATTTTCCACCACCACAATGGCATCATCCACCAAAATCCCGATGGAGAAAATCAGCGCAAACAGGCTCACACGGTTAATGGTATAGCCCATCAGGTATGAGGCAAAAAGCGTCAGCAAAATCGTTGTCGGGATGACCACCGCCACCACAACAGCCTCGCGCCAGCCCACAGTAAAATAGATCAAAATAACGATAGAAACCGTGGCGAGACCAAGGTGAAAGAGCAGCTCATCGGCTTTTTCCGTGGCTGTTTCGCCATAGTTACGCGTGACATCAACCTGCACGCCTTCTGGCAAAAGCTTGCCTTTTACAATTTCAAGGCGCTGTAAAATTTCATCGGCGACAAAAACCGCATTGGCCCCTTGGCGTTTTGCCAAAGCCAGCGTGACGGCTGGTTTGCGCACTAATGAGCCATCTTCAGCCTTTTCCATATGCCAAACACGTTTTTCTTCCGGCTTGGCCCCGACAATGACGCGTGCCACATCTTTTACATAAACCGGACGCCCATCATGAGAGCTCAGCAACAACAAGCCCACATCGGGCATGCCTTGTAAGGTTTGGCCCGCAACTACGGGGACGGAGCGATTGGCTTCGCGCAACCTTCCCACCAAGAAAGAGCGGTTGGCATGTTCGATTTTTTCCACAAGTTGATTGAGCGCAATGCCATAAAGGGCAAGCTGTTCTGGGTCCGGTTCCACCCTGATTTGGTCTGCACGTCCCCCAACAATATAGCTTAAGCCCACATCATTGACCTTCACCAACTCATGCTGGAGCTCATCTGCAACCGCATAAAGGGTATTATCATCCCAACGCGCGGCTTCATTGCTTTTGGGTGATAAAGTTAAGGTCACAATCGCCACATCATTGATACCACGACCGACAATTAAGGGTTCCACCACCCCATGGGGCAGCTTTGCCATATTGGCGCGCATATTTTCATGTACGCGCAAAATGGCATCATCTTCACTTGTGCCCACAAGAAAACGCGCGGTTACAACCACTTGGTCATCTTGAGTCTGGGAATAGACATGTTCGACAGAATCAATCCCCTTAACGATATCTTCTAAAGGCTCTGTCACCAGCTCAACCGCATCTTGGGCTTTTAACCCATTGGCAGAAACCAGAATATCCACCATAGGCACAGAGATTTGCGGTTCTTCCTCGCGCGGTAACATCACTAGCGCTACAAGCCCAACAACCAGTGAGGCCAGCAGCAATAAAGGGGTGAGAGGCGAAGTGATAAAGGCTTTGGTAATGGAGCCTGAAATACCTAATTTCATGAACCTGCTCCGATCAACTCATCACCTTCGCGCAGGCCGGAGAGGATTTCATAATGATCGTTCATCAAACGACCGGGCTGGACCACAATTTCGGTTTTATCTTTTAAGCGCACATAATGCAGCCCATAGCGGCTATAGACATATTCTTTTGGCAGTAAAAAAGTCGTGCGTGTTCCCGTTGATACAAAAACGCGGATACGCTCCCCAATAAAGAAATCGCCAAGCCCGCTGACTTCCACATCGGCAACCACACGCCCATTTTGCATTTCAGGATAAACTTGGCGCACGGTTCCTGCGCGCAGTTTCCCGCCATTATCAGTGCTCATGCTGCGCTCACCCACTTGCACCTGATCACCTACTTTAATGAAACGGGCATGGCGCTCAGGCACTTCAATGCGCAAAATATAGGTTTCTTCAGCAATAGAGGCGATTGCCTCACCGGGCATGACCACCACGCCGCTTGTCACCTTCACACTCAACACACGCCCATTTGCAGGAGAGAGCACCGCACCTTCGCGTTCGCGCTGTAAAACAAGTTCGCGCTCATTATCCATAGCCTTGAGGTTTTTAAGAACCACATCCAGATTGGTGCGCGCTTCATCAAGGCGCGCTTGGGAACCCGCCCCGCTTTTGCGCAGGCGTTGTGCACGTGTGAGTGCAATTTGCGCCAGTTTTCGTTCTGCTTGTAGTGAGGCCATGCGCGCATCCACGGCTTGTTTTTCTAACTGGAGCTTCTCATCCTTAATACGCGCAATCACTTCGCCAGCCTTAACAAGGCTACCTTCATCGACCAACAGCTCAACCACCGTGCCGCCAATGCGCGCACGTGCGGGGGTAAGGTCCACCGTCTGCACCGTGGCAAGGACGGCTTTTTGATCTTCAATTTCCTGTTGCTTTACCAAAAAGCTGTCTTGCGCCCATAAAAGCGAAGACTGGAAAAAGATTGAGGCAGAAAGAAGAGCGAAGCTGCGCAAATTCATAAGAAGGCTCCAGTTAGAATAATTCATATTGACAATAGTATCACCCACAGCTAAATTAGCAACTATGAATATTAAAGATTTTGCAGATAAAGCTCTCGCAGCATCCGAATTGCTCAAAATGATGGGCAATGAGCGTCGCCTGATGATTTTATGCCAACTTGGCAATGGTGAAAAGTCTGTTGGTGAGCTGGAAAAGCTCGTGGGATTAAAGCAATCCGCGCTTTCGCAACATCTTGCTAAATTGCGTTCACAAGGCTTGGTCGAAACAAGACGTGAATCGCAAATGATTTTTTACTCCCTGTCTTCTGATGAAGTCCAGAAGCTTATTCACACACTTTACGGGCTCTATTGCCCTGCTTTGGAACAATAAGGATTTACTATGAGCATCGATCGTATCGTTATGGCCTTTGCAGGCACTGTTATTTTGGCATCACTTGCGCTGACTTTCTTGGTTCACCCAAACTTCTGGTGGCTCACTGCTTTTGTGGGCGCAAACATGCTTCAAGCTGCTTTCACAGGTTTTTGCCCATTGGCGACCATCTTGAAGAAAATCGGTGCAAAACCGGGTGTGGCTTTTAACTAAGCCTCTCAAAAATAAAACATGAAATCCCAAACGGGGCCCCTCTCCGTTTTCGGGTGTGGAGCGTTCACGCTCTAGCGCATCAACCGATCCCCTCAATATATCGGTTGGTGCGCTTTTTTATTGCTTTAGAACAAACTGCGGTATGGCTTCCTCAATATCATCCGGGTCTGTATGAATGAGGATTTCCGCATCCGGGTACAGCTGGCGCAAAAGCCGCTCAACCGTATCTGAAATCGCATGACTATCATGCAGGGTAAGCTGGGCATCCAGCACCAGATGAAGCTGGATAAATTTTTGCGGCCCGCTTGAGCGTGTTCGCAAATCATGCATGCCTTTCACATCTTCAACAGACATGACCGCATTGCGAATTGTGGCGCGCTCTTTATCAGGAAATTCATGATCCATGAGCAAATCCATTGCATCAGTGGCAATTTCGCGCACACTCCATAAAATATAAAGCGCAATCACGCCTGCTACAAACGGGTCAAACCATAACCAATCAGTCATGGCGGAGACAACCAAAGCCACAATCACGCCCGCATTCACCAAAATATCGGTTGTGTAATGAAGCGAGTCCGCTGACACAGCGACAGAATTGGTTTTTCGAACCACATAGCGTTGAAAGACCACAAGCGCCACAGTCAACACAATGGAAACCACCATGACCGCAACCCCCATGGTGCTATTATCAACCGCTTGAGGATTAAAAAACCGCTTGCCCGTTTCCACAATCAAGAACAAGGCAGAGGCAAAGATGAAGCCCGATTGCAGCAGTCCTGCCAAAGGTTCGGCCTTACCATGACCAAAACGGTGATCCTCATCAGCAGGCTGCAAGGCATAATGAACTGCAATGAGATTGACCATTGAGGCCCCCGCATCAAGGATCGAGTCCACAAGGGTGGAGAGCAGGCTGACAGAATCGGTTGCAATCCAGGCAAAGAACTTCACCAAAATAAGAACGAGCGCAACACTGACAGAGGCATAGGTTGCCGCGCGCATAAGCTTGGGTTTATTGATTTCTTCGGCTGATATAGTCATTACAACCTGCCCTTGGCTTTAAAGTCTTTATTTTAAGGGAACAAACGCACTGTTGCCCAATTGCCATCATTTACTTCATAGACAATTCTATCATGAAGCCGGAATTTTTGATCACTCCAAAACTCAATAACTTTTGGCTTTAAGCGAAAACCCGACCAAAAATCAGGGCGTGGAATTTCACCCACACCAAATTTAGCGGTATATTCTGCCACTCTTTTTTCCAGCTCAAAACGGCCCTCCATTTCTTGGGACTGTTTTGAAGCCCAGGCCCCGATGCGGCTCACACGGGCACGGCTTTGGAAATATTCATCCGCTTCTTCATCGCTAACAGGTTCAATCGCACCTTCAACACGCACCTGCTTGCGCAAGGATTTCCAATGCAAACAAAGCGCTGCATTGGGGTTTTCCATCAATTCACGCGCTTTGCGGCTCTTTAGGTTGGTATAAAAAACAAACCCTTTTTCATCAGCACCTTTAAGCAAAACCATACGCACAGAGGGGATGCCGTCCTTGTTGGCTGTGGCCAAAGACATGGCATTGGGATCGTTAATTTCGTTTTTTTCGGCTTCTTCCATCCATTCATGGAATAAAGAAATTGGATTAGGGCTTTGCGTCACGGCGAACCTGTCCTAAATTATAAAGAGTAGATATAATACTATGTAGAGTTCGCTTTACATACGCAATTGTCAACCCGCATGAAAGGTCATTGTTATGTCTTTATCAAAATTTGCATGTGCACTAGGCGCTGTTTCCATGCTCGCCGCCTGCCAGACAACAATGGAAGATAACCCTAAAGAGACCATCGGCACCATCCTTGGCGCAGCTGCGGGTGCAGTGATTGGTTCCAACATCGGTAAGGGCAAAGGCGGCACAGTCGGTGTGGCTTTGGGCACTTTGGCCGGGGCTTGGCTTGGCAGTTCCATTGGGCGCTCTATGGATGAGCTTGATAAAATGAAAATGGAAAATGCCACGCAAGATGCGCTGGAAAATAAGGCCGTTGGGGAAACCTCAAGCTGGTCAAACCCTGATAGCGGCAATTCAGGTGGCATTACGCCAACAAAAACCATTTATGAAACCGCCAGAAGTGAGCCTTGTCGCGATTATACCAGCACGGTCACCATTGATGGCCAACTTGAAACCATCACAGGTACGGCCTGTCGCCGCCCCGATGGAACATGGCGCACCGTTGACTAATGCGCTCAAGCAGCTTATTTATGCGCCAAACTGGTTGCAACACAGGATAGTTTGACAAAAATGAGAGACCCATACGCCGTTCTTAGCCTGAGTAAAAACGCCACGCAAAACGATATCAAATCTGCATATCGCAAATTGGCACGCCAGAACCATCCTGATTTGCACCAAGGCGATACTAAGGCTGAAGAACGTTTTAAAGAAATTCAGGCTGCCTATCAGCTTCTGTCTGATGAAGACAAACGCTCCCAGTTTGACCGTGGGCAAATTGATGCAGATGGCAATCAGACCTTTCGCTCCGGCGGATTTGGCGGGCAACGCCGTGGTGGCAATGCAGGTGGCGGCTTTGGTGGCGCAGGCGGCTTTCACGACATCTTTAAAGATTTTGCCAATCAGGCCCGTGGTGGTCGGCGCCAAGAAGACCCGTTTTCCGGCTTTGGCGGTGGGTTTAACTCTGACTTTGGTGGCGGTTTTGAAGAAAGCCATCCCCAACAAAAAGGCGCAACGGTTAATTGTTGGTTAGAACTGGAATTCAGCGAAGCCGCAACAGGCTGTAAAAAGACCGTGCGCCTGCCAACGGGTAAAGAGCTCAACGTGAATGTCCCAGCTGGGTTTGAAGATGGTCAGTCCTTGCGCTTAAAAGGCCAAGGCATGCCGGGGCTAAATGGTGCACCAAGCGGTGATGCCATGGTGGAAATCCACATCAAGCCAGACCCGATGTTTTCGCGCAAAGGCACTGATGTACATCTTGACCTGCCCATCACCGTGCCAGAGGCCATTATGGGGGCCAAGATTGAAGCCCCGACCATTGATGGCCCTGTACATGTAAAAGTGCCAGAACATGCCAATTCAGGCACAACTTTGCGCCTGCGCGGTAAAGGCATCAAGACAAAAGATGGCAAACGCGGTGACCAATATGTCAAACTGCGCGTCATGCTGCCGGAAAAATCCGATAAGGAATTTAGTGATTTTGTCAAACAATGGGCAGAACGCAAACCCTATGATGTTCGCGCAAAGAAATCGTAAAAAACACCTTTACTTATTTTAAAGAAATCATACACCCCTTAAAGATGTATTTTCTTTAAGGGTGTTTATGATGCGTGTTCTTATCGCTTTTTCTCTTCTTTTCAGCCTGTCTGCCTGTGTGAATAATATTGAAAAATATTATCAAGCCAACAGTACAGCACCAAACAGCTCGCAAATAATTGCACATTCCGGTCCAGCAGAAATCACCCAGATCAGTAGTGCAAGCGCCTATGAAAAAACCTATAGCCTGATGGAAGAGGGTTATCTTTATTTGGGCAATTCTGCCTTTGAAGGTAAAGGCGCCACAGAGGCCCATCTTCAGGCTGTAGCCCAACAGGTAGGGGCAGCAAAAGTCCTGTTTATAAAGAAATATATCGGCACGGAAGATCATTCCTTTGCCATGACGGTGCCTGAAACCCAAACCACCTATCATTCAGGCAGCTTCGATACGGTATCGAATCCTTATTCCGTCAACTATTCCGGCACATCGACAACATATGGAACAAGCACGACCTGGATTCCCAATATGGTGAAAACCTATGACCAAGAAGCCTTGTTTTTTGTAAAAAGACGCCCTGGTGGTTTTGGGGCTCAGGTCAGAAACTTGACCATTGAGCAACGCAAGAAAACCAATAGCAATATGGGTGTTTCGCTTGCTGTTGTGTTTAAAGATTCCTCAGCCTTTTATGCCAATCTGATGAGAGATGATATTCTGATTTCCATTAATGAAACCCGAATCAAAGACGGTAAACATTTTGTACAGCTGAGAAAAAAATATGCGGGTCAAAAGAAAGTCCCTGTAACCTTTTGGCGTGATGGCAATGTCTATACCACCTTCATGGATATTGACCCTGAATTCACCCCCATGTCATAATGGCGTATGGTTGAAATTTTTGTTGATGCAGACGCCTGTCCAGTCAAGGACGAGACCCTAAAAGTGGTAGGACGTCATAATATTCGTGTTCATTTTGTCTCTAACCAATGGCTGCGCCTGCCGCAAAGCTCATTGATTAATATTGTTGTTGCCCCAGAAGGCCCTGATGAGGCTGATAACTGGATTGCAGAACATATTGGCGATCAGGACATTTGCATCACAGGCGATATTCCCTTAGCGGACCGCTGCATTAAAAAGGGTGCCCATGTGCTTAATCACAACGGCAAGGAATTTACACCTGACAGTATCGGCATGGCGCTTGCCAGCCGTGATTTAATGACGCATTTGCGCGATCTTGGCGAGATTGAAGGTGGCGGTGGTAAATCATTTAACAAAAATGATCGCTCACGCTTTTTAAGCGCGCTTGAAACCTACGTTCAAAAATTAAAATAGATCAATCTTCTAAAACAAAGCTATCGAGCTCTTTAACTTCTGGCAGGATGCCCAAGTTATAATAAAGCTTGGCAATCTCAGTGAATTTAGCCTTGCTGATATGGCCCAATGGTAAACCATCTTGATAAGCCAGTTTCTTTAACTCTTGGCCTTCAAAGGTAAGGCTTTTGACGGATTTCTTCTGGCCATTATACGATCTTTTGATCAAATTCACTGTTTCATCAATATGATCAAACGCATAGGCCCAGCCCATAAGCGATGCCGCCTTAAAGCGTTTTACCCGACCCGGATGCGTCTTAAGTTCTTTTTGCGAGGTAAAGAGCAGGTCACCATAATAATTCTGACCAAAGTCCTTTGGTGAAAAGCTGTTAAAACCAACGCCTTTTTCTTTTAAAACAAACGGCTCGTTTGAGACATAACAGGCCATGGCATCTGTTTTCTTATTAATCAAATCATCCAGATTATAAGAATGGTCCATACGCACCACATCAAATACACGTAAACCTTCTGAGGCCAGCATACCAATTGTTGAAGCCGCACCCAACTCATCCGGTGTAATCATGATACGACGACCGATTAAGTCTGAAAGATGTTCAATCCCCGTATCATCACGGGTGAGCAAGACTGAAGGCGTTTCTTGAAAAATGGCTGAAAGCGCCACAACGGGCAAGCCCTTGACATGAGCAGCCAGTAAAGAAGAGCGCCCTGTCCCATAAGTGGCTCTTCCTTCGACAACATCATTCACAACATTAGGGGAACCAAAGGTAAAGGGGATGATTTCAACATCAAGCCCGGCTTTTTCATAAAAGCCCTTTTCCTTTGCCACATAATATCCGGCAAACTGGAATTGATCCAGCCACTGTAACTTAAGGCTGACCTTCTCCATAGCCTGTGCCTGCTGCCAAGACAGCATATACAACATCAAAAAAGCTATGAGAGTTCTGACCAACATTAAAGACAAGCTCACAAACGGCAAAAGTTCATATTTATATGTAATTTATTTCAAATTTGTATCATATGCTAGAATTTTTATATATTTTACAACTCACTCAACTATAAATTTAAATCAATCCAACACTTCAACAAGTGATTTGCGCATGGCTGCAAGACGTGCCTCTTCCGCAGTGCTAATGGCTTTAGCTGTATTGCCATGACCATATTGCGCATCCGTGAGCTCAAGGCCCAGTATTTGATGAAGTTCAGCCAGCTCAGCCTCCCTTAAATCACGCGCAAGCACCCATTTATCTTCTTCAGTCAGGGCAACAAAGCCTGCTTTATTCAGTGCTTTCATCACATCTGAGGCCACATGGGAGCCAAGCTCGCGATTTAAGACATGATCATCTAAAGGCCCGCCTTTGGCATGTTGTTCTTTCAACAGGCGAAGCGCATGAAGCGCTGCTGCCATTTTATCTGCCGGCGTGATGATCTGACCTTCACGAAAGGCTGTATGGCCCCAATCTTCTAATGTGGCGGTCAATAACGCCCCCATGAGCACCACCGCCCATGTCAAGTACATCCAAATCAAGAAGATCGGAATGGTGGCAAGCACACCATAGATTGCTTGATACGAGGGAAAGCTTGAGACATATAAGCCAAAGAGCTTTTTCAACACACCAAACAAAACACCGGCACAGACCCCGCCAATAATTCCGTTGCGCCATGAAATCGTACGGTTAGGCACGAAAATATAAAAAAACGTCAGCGCCGCCATCACCATAACATTTGGCAAAATCACACTGGCAAAGGCCGAGACATTAATCCCGCCCATCTGGTCCACATTCACCCAGTTCGCAAGAGCATAAAAATAAGTCGAAAGCGACAGGCTCGCCCCCATCAACAACGGCCCCAATGTTAAAAGCGCCCAAAACATCAAAAGGCGTGAGACAAACGGGCGTTTTTCCCGCACACGAAAGATTCGGTTTAAGGCATCTTCAATAGTTGCCAGCAACATAATGGCTGTAACACCCAAACCAACGATCCCGATGGTGGTCATGCCGCCTGTTTTTTCGGTAAAGGATTTGAGATATTGCGACACCGCATCCCCAGCTGCGGGAACAAAATTTTCAAACACGTAAGACTGAAGCTGTTGTTGCACGCCCTCAAAAGCCGGAAAAGCTGCAAAAATTGCAAAGCTGATTGCCATTAAAGGCACCAGTGATAACAAGGAGGTATAGCTAAGCGAGGCTGCAATGCGTAAACATTGGTCCTCACCAAAACGGCGCATCACCATTTTCCAAATTTCGCCAATGGCTTGCTTATCGAGGGTCTTTTTTTCTGCCTGATCCATGTTTTGTTACCGACTGTTACCAAAAACTTTAAAAATGTGAGGAGAGAATTCTTTCACCTTTGTTGATAATATCCTATACAAAGTTCAAAGAAATATTGAAGCCTTCTTTAAAAAAAGGCAAAAAGGGCTTCATATCGGTAAGTTTAGACGAAGATTTAAGTGAGGATGATATGGCTGCGGCTGGAATTATGGCTGGAAAAAAAGGTCTGATCATGGGAGTCGCCAACGAGCGTTCAATCGCTTGGGGCATTACACAGGCCTTAAAAGAACAAGGTGCAGACTTGGCTTTCACCTATCAAGGTGATGCGCTGAAAAAACGTGTAGAACCCTTGGCCCAATCAATCGGCTCTGACATTGTCCTGCCTTGTGATGTAACAGACCAAGCCAGCATCGATGCGGTTTTTGATACATTGGAAGAAAAATGGGGCAAGATTGATTTCGTCCTCCATGGTATCGCCTATTCTGATAAATCAGAACTTAAAGGCCGTTATGTGGATTGTTCGCGCGAGAACTTCCTGCAAACGCTTGATATCTCCTGCTTCTCTTTCACAGCAGTTGCCAAACGTGCAGCAGCCATGATGAATGAGGGCGGTTCCATGCTGACCCTGACTTATTATGGTGCAGAGCGTGTCATCCCGCATTACAACGTCATGGGTGTTGCCAAAGCAGCCCTTGAAGCCTCTGTGCGTTACTTGGCTGAAGACCTTGGTAAAGACGGCATCCGCGTTAATGCCATGTCCGCAGGCCCAATGAAAACATTGGCAGCCTCAGGCATTGGTGATTTCCGCTATATCCTGAAATGGAATGAGCTGAACTCTCCACTTCGTCGCAACACCACTATGGAAGATGTGGGCGGCAGTGGTCTTTACCTGCTTTCACCGCTATCTTCTGGTGTAACGGGTGAAACACACCATGTGGATTCTGGTTTCCATACCGTTGGTATGAAAGCCGTTGATGCCCCAGATATCGCCACATCATAAAACACTGTTCCCCTGTGAAAGCAGGGGACTTTTGCCATCATAAAAGAGACCCTGTTTGCACAGGGAAACGAGGATTAAAATGTCCGGTAACCGTTTCGGTCACGTTTTCAGCTTCACAACTTTTGGGGAAAGCCATGGTCCTGCCATTGGCTGTATTGTTGATGGTGTGCCATCTCAAATCCCGCTAAAAGAAGAAGATATCCAGTTCTGGCTGGAAAAACGCAAACCCGGAACCTCGCGCTTTACCACACAGCGCAAAGAACCCGACGAAGTGCGCATCCTTTCCGGTGTTTTTGAAGGTGTCACAACAGGTACCCCCATTGGCCTTGAAATCATCAATCAAGATCAACGCTCAAAAGACTATGGTGAGATCAAAGATAAATTCCGCCCCGGTCATGCCGATTATACCTATTGGGAAAAATACGGCATTCGTGATTATCGCGGCGGTGGACGCTCTAGTGCACGCGAAACGGCCATGCGCGTTGCCGCAGGTGCAGTGGCGCGCAAAGTCTTGGGTGAGGCCATTGATATCAAAGGCTACCTTGTTCAAGTCGGCCCGCATAAAATTGATCGTTCCCGCTTTGACTGGAATGAAATTGATAACAACCCGTTTTTCTGCCCCGACCCAGTGGCTGCAAAAGAATGGGAAGACTATCTTGATGAAATCCGCAAAGAAGGCTCCTCCATCGGCGCGGTCTTAGAAATCGTTGCCCGTGGTGTTCCTGTTGGTTGGGGACAGCCCGTTTATGACAAGTTAGACGCAGACCTTGCCAAAGCCATGATGTCTATCAATGCGGTTAAAGGCGTTGAAATTGGCGATGGTTTTGAGGCCGCAAGCCTCACTGGTGTTGAAAATGCTGATGAAATCCGCATGGGTGAGGATGGCAAACCCGTCTTTCTTTCCAATCATGCAGGCGGCGTCTTAGGGGGTATTTCAAGCGGTCAGGATGTTGTGGTACGCGTTGCCATTAAACCGACCAGCTCCATTCTGGTTGAGCGCCAAACCATTGATACCCAAGGCAATGAATGTAACTTGATCACCAAAGGTCGCCATGACCCTTGCGTCGGTATTCGCGGCGTTCCCGTGGCCGAAGCCATGATGGCTTGTGTGCTAGCTGATCACATGATGCTACACCGCGCCCAACAGGGCTAAACCTTTTTTGTCATTCTGGACTTGACCCAGAATCCATTAACGATACCCCAAAACTAGATGCTGGCCTGCGCCAACATGACGGTGTGTGCGCCCTATCTGATCACATATGGCATTCCCCCTCCCCGTCATTCTGGACTTGATCCAGAATCTATTAACGATACCACAAAGCTAGATGCTGGCCTGCGCCAACATGACGGTGTGTGTCTTATCTAGTCACATGAGCCTTGTCATTTTGAATACAATTCCCAAACACCGAACAACATAGTATGCCGTGCTAAAGCATTGTAAATAACCCTACAATTCTTAAGTTTATAATTATTATAATTTATGTTGACAGTGGTGTTTCATCTGATTAATAATGGTTCTCACTAAGTTGATGATATCTATTTGAAACGTTTTTTGCGTTTAAAAGATTGAGACAGCCACGTTTCCTACCGTCCCGGGCGACTTCCCCCCCTGTTCCTACCCCCACGCCCGGGACGGTTTTTTCTTTGCTTCCCATATGATAATTCGATAAAAGCACGCTCTTTGAGCCTTTCTTGCTTTTCAATGGGTGCCCTTCACAATGACTGAATTTGCCACGATTATTCTTCATGCAGGCCGTGCAGGTGTTGAACTTGCGCTTTTTGTTTTGCTGCCAGTTATGATCGTCATGCTCAGCTTCATGCGTTTGTTAGAGGCCAAAGGCATTTTAGATAAGCTGGTTAATCTAGTCGCCCCGCTCTTGCGCCCGTTTGGCCTGCCCGGTCTTGGCGTCTTTGCCATGATCCAAATTCTCTTTGTCAGTTTTGCAGCACCCATGGCAACCCTTGCCATGATGGATCGCGGCGGCTCACCACGGCGTCATATTGCCGCTACCCTTGCCATGGTCTTGGGCATGGCACAGGCCAATGTGGTCTTTCCCATGGCGGCCCTTGGGTTAAATGCGCCCATCACCATGGGGATTTCCGTGCTTTGTGGCCTTGTTGGTGCAGCGCTGACCTATCATATCTTTGCCAAAAACCTGCCAGATCGCATGGATGACAATGAAATGGTGGTGAAACATAAAGAGGCAGAAGGCCCCAAAGGCATCCTTGATGTGATTAATAAGGCAGGCGCTGAAGCCTTAAAAATTACCGTTGGGGCTATCCCCATGCTGGTACTTGCCCTTGTTTTTGTCGCGCTAATGCGCGCTGCTGGCGTCATGGGGTTACTGGAAGAACTGCTCACCCCAACCCTAAACGGCCTTGATCTTCCCGGCAGCTTTATCATGGCTGCAATTACCAAGGTGATTGCAGGTGGGACTGCTATGATGGGGGTGATGAAAGATTTCTTGGATCAAGGGCTTATGAGCATAGACGATTTTAACCGTCTGGCGGGCTTCTTGATCAATCCTTATGACGTGGCAGGCATTGCTGTGCTGATTTCCGCTGGACCGCGCGTTGCAGAAGTGCTCAAACCCGCGCTACTGGGCGGTGCTATCGCCATTGCGCTGAGAACAGTGTTGCACTGGGTGTTGTTGTAAACTCTCACAGTCATGCTGGCGAAGGCCAGCATCCATCTAGATTCTGGATCAAGTCCAGAATGACATTTGCTTTTTTAAGAAATTTTGCGCCCGCAAATGAGAAACTCGATATTACCTTCTGGTCCCTTGATCGGGCTTTGGGTAAGGCCGACGACTGACCAGTCTGACAGGTCATTGAGCCAGCCTTCGATTTTATCACAAACTTCTTGATGCAGTTCAGGTTCGCGCACAACCCCGCCTTTGCCCACACGCCCCTTGCCCACTTCAAATTGCGGCTTGATCAGGGCAAGCAGATAGCCGCCTGTTTTGACCCGTTCCATAGCTGCAGGTAAAACCGTTTGCAAACCAATGAAGCTCGCATCGCACACAACAATATCGATGGGATCGGGAATATCTTCTTGGGTGAGATGACGCGCATTTGTGCGCTCCATCACCACCACGCGCTCATCATTGCGCAATTTCCACGCAAGCTGTCCATGGCCTACATCAACGCTATAGACCTTTGCTGCCCCGCGTGTAAGCAACACATCACTAAACCCGCCCGTTGAAGACCCCACATCAATAGCGATAAAGTCGCTAGCATCAATGTCAAATTCATCCAAGCCCTTCACAAGCTTCAATCCACCACGTGAAACCCACGGATGGTCTTGGCCCTTTAGCTCAATGGGGATGTCTTCTGCCACCTTCTGACCTGCCTTATCCATACGTTTGGTATCAGAATAGACATTACCTGCCATGATCATGGCTTGGGCGCGGGTTTTGCTTTCCATTAAGCCGCGATCGACCAGCAACTGGTCCAAGCGGAGTTTGGCAGTTTTTTTCTTAGGCGTGTTGGGCATCTTTAACCGAGCGTCCCAGCGCTTTTAAAACCGCATTGACCATACCTGAGGCATTGATGCCTGCGGCTTCATATTGCTCATAGACATTACCATGATCAATGAAAGCATCCTGCATGGTCAGACAGCGCACTTTTAAAGTACCATCCAACAAACCTTCGTTCATAAGATATTGCATCACATGAGAGCCAAAGCCCCCCACACAACCTTCTTCAACCGTAATCAGCACTTCATGGTTTTGTGCCAATTGCTTGGTGAGTTCAGTATCAATAGGTTTGGCAAAACGTGCATCGGCTACTGTTGTTGGCAGGCCAAGGGCCTCTAACTTTTCAGCGGCTAACAAAGCTTCGTTTAGGCGTGTGCCATATGAAAGGAGGGCAACCTTGCCACCTTCTTTAACCACACGGCCTTTACCGATTTCAAGGATCTCGCCTTTTTCCGGCAGCTCAACCCCGTTGCCTTCCCCGCGTGGATAGCGAAAGGCACTTGCGCGATCTTCAATAGCAGCAGAAGTTGCCACCATATGCATCAGCTCAGCCTCATCACTAGGCGCCATCACCACAATATCAGGCAAGGCTGTGAGGAAAGAAATATCAAAGGTGCCCGCATGGGTTGGCCCATCAGCACCCACAAGACCAGCGCGATCAATGGCAAAACGAACGGGGAGATGCTGCAACACCGCATCATGGACCAATTGGTCATAACCACGTTGTAAAAACGTCGAATAAATCGCACAAAACGGCTTATAGCCTTCGCTTGCCATACCGGATGCAAAGGTGACCGCATGTTGTTCTGCAATGCCCACATCAAAGGTGCGATCTGGAAAACGCTCCCCAAATTTATCAAGTCCGGTGCCTGAAGGCATGGCAGCGGTGATGCCGACAATTTTATCATCAACTTCGGCTTCTTTAATCAAGGCTTTGGCAAAGACGCCTGTGTAGCTGGGCGCGTTGGATTTGGCTTTTTCCTGCTTGCCCGTCACTACATCAAATTTAGAAACCCCATGGTATTTATCGGCTGATTTCTCAGCAGGCTCATAACCATGGCCTTTTTGGGTTTTGATATGAAGCAAGACCGGACCGGGGTCTTTATCATCGCGGATATTTTCTAAAACAGAAACCACATGTTCCAAGTGGTGCCCATCAATGGGGCCAACGTAATAAAAACCAAGATCAGAAAAGATGTTACTGCCACCTGTGACCATCTTGCGCGCGGCACTTTCAGCACCCTTTACCGTTTGGGCGATGGAACTCGGCAGTTTATTGACGATATCTTTGGCGCTATGACGAAAAGACTTCAAGGTCGTGCTGGTTAAAAGCTCAGAAAGATAATAGCTCATCGCGCCCACAGGCGGGGCGATGGACATGTCATTATCATTCAGAATAACGATCAAGCGACTATCAAGTGCACCTGCATTATTCATTGCTTCATAGGCCATACCTGCGGTGATGGACCCATCGCCAATAACTGCAATTACATGGTTATCCGCGCCCTTAAGGTCGCGCGCAACCGCCATGCCAAGGCCTGCTGAAATAGAGGTTGAACTGTGGCCCGCACCAAAAGCATCATGCTCACTTTCCGTGCGTTTGGTAAAACCAGAAAGGCCGCCACCTTGGCGCAACGTGCCCATTTTCTCACGACGGCCCGTGAGGATTTTATGGGGGTAGCATTGATGGCCCACATCCCAGATGATTTTATCATCAGGCGAATTAAACACATAGTGAAGAGCAACTGTGAGCTCATTCACCCCAAGGCTTGCACCCAAATGACCACCCGTGCGTGAAACGGTGCGCACCACATCACTGCGCAATTCCTCATTGAGCTGCTGGAGTTCCTCCATGCTCATCTGCTTTAGGTCAGCAGGAGATATGACGTTATCGAGTAAAGGTGTGTCCGACACGGGTTTCGTCCTAAGTAAATTCTTTTCTTCTTAACTACGGCGGTTTACCACATATTTGGCCATGACACGCAATAATTCTGTGTCACGATCAAACAGGTCAAGGTGGGAACAGGCCTGATCAGAAAGCATAAGTGCTTGTTCTCTTGCACGTTCTA
Source organism: Candidatus Terasakiella magnetica (assembly GCF_900093605.1). Classification (NCBI taxonomy): domain Bacteria; kingdom Pseudomonadati; phylum Pseudomonadota; class Alphaproteobacteria; order Rhodospirillales; family Terasakiellaceae; genus Terasakiella; species Terasakiella magnetica. The sequence continues at coordinate 193,874 of NZ_FLYE01000045.1, read as the reverse complement.
TCCCCAAAAGCGAAACAAAAGTCGCTTTGCCGCGCTCGGCATCTTTTCCAACCTTTTTACCGGTTTCTTCTTCTGAAGCTTCCACATCCAGCAAATCATCAGCAATTTGAAAGGCGAGTCCCAAATCATGACCATAATTGCGCAAGGCATGGTTCTTCACTTCTTCAGCCTTGCCCAAAATGGCACCCGCCCTACAGGCATAAACAATCAAAGCCCCAGTTTTAAGGCGTTGCAAGCGCGTGATTTCGGGAATGCCAAGTTCACGCGTTTCTGCCATCAGGTCAATCATCTGCCCACCGACCATACCGTTCATGCCCGACGCTTTGGCAAGTTCACTGATCAGCTCACAACGCACCTGTGGTGAAGAATGGGTTTCTTCCTCAGCCAACACTTCAAAGGCCCGCGTTAATAACGCATCACCTGCCAAAATGGCTGTGGCCTCATCAAATTCAATATGACATGTGGCACGACCACGGCGCAGATCGTCATCATCCATGGCTGGTAAATCATCATGGATAAGAGAATAGCAATGCACCATTTCAAGGGCAGCAGCTACGCGCAAAGCACTTTGTTCTGCCACCCCAAACAGGCGGGCAGACATCATCACCAAAAACGGGCGAATGCGTTTACCCCCACCCAGCGCACTATAGCGCATGGCTTTCACCACTTGGGCCTCAGGGCCTTCGGGTTCTTCCAAAAGTTGGTCTAAAACTCTATCAACGCTTTCAGCTTCAGCCTTTAATGCCAGCTTCAATTTAGTCACAGCATGTAAACCTTTAGGAAATTTCAGTTGGTTGTGCTGTCACACTACCATCAGGGGCCAGCGAGATTTTATCCACTTTCGCCTTGGCTTCTGCCAGTTTGGCTTCACAGTGGCGTTTCAGCATTGCGCCTTTTTCATAAGCTGTGATGGCATCATCAAGCTTGCCGGAGCCACTTTCGAGCTGGCGTACAATTTCTTCGAGCTGTGCTAAGGCTTCTTCAAAGCTCAAAGCATCGATTTCAGATTTGGACATCTTGAATTCTTCATTTGTTTATTTAAGTGGCGCGCAGTCTAGACCCGCACCCGTTTTTGAGCAAGCCTTTAGAGCTGGCCTTTAAGCATGCATCAATGTTTTAACATGTGCAGCCACACTGGCAGCCAAGGCATCAACCTCATAACCACCTTCTAAAACAGAGACAACACGGCCCTCACAACATTCATTTGCGACCTTGAGCAACTCTTCTGTCACCCAGATAAAGTCATCAACAGCCAAGCGCAAATGGGCCAGTGGGTCACGTGCATGGGCATCGAATCCGGCAGAGATAATCAAGAAGTCTGGATTAAACTCACGCAAGGCCGGTAAAATCTTTTCTTCATAGCCTTTTCTAAACTGATCAGGCTTGGAGCCCGGTGGCAATTCCAAATTACAGATATTATTAGCGACCCCTGTTTCACTTTCCTTACCCGTTTCAGGGTATCCCGGTGATTGGTGGCTTGAACCGTAAAACAGGTTCGGGCTGTTATAAAAGATTTCCTGCGTGCCATTGCCATGGTGTACATCAAAATCAATCACAGCAGCTTTTTTAACTTCTGGATATTTTGCCACCGCATGAATGGCCCCAATGGCTGCGTTATTAAAAAAGCAAAAGCCCATGGCCTTTGATGTTTCTGCATGGTGGCCCGGTGGGCGAGTCGCGCAAAAAACATTGCGCGCTTTTTGGGCCATGACTTCATCCACACCAAAACAGGCCCCACCCGCAGAACGCAAGGCTGCATCCCATGTTTTAGGCGAAACAATTGTGTCGCCATCAATTGAATTTAAATGGCCTTCTTCAGTTGGTACCGCGCGTTCAATCGCTTCAATATAATTGGTCGGATGGGCCAGTTCCAGCTGGGAATGGGTCGCACGCGGGGCTTGATCACGGTGGAGGAAATGAAATTCTTCACGATCAAGATGGCGCAAAATGGTGCGAAGGCGTGCCGGACGCTCTGGATGATGCTCACCCGTGTCATGTTGCAGACAAACCGGATGTGTCAGTAATAATGTTGTCATAGCGTCCCCACTTACGTCCCTATCTTTTTGTGTTAGGTGCATCATAGGAAATATAAATAAAAAAGCCAATTTTCTTTTATAGGATTACAATCAGTTACAAATTGCACCTTTACCTTTTGGTCAAGAAAGCTAAATATCATTCTTAAGGTTTTTCTTCGGCACATAAGGCATAAGCAATTGAAAAAATTATATCAGCTTGGCGCACTCACCCTTTGTTCCCTCATTGCTTTACATTCAGTTTCTCATGCTGAAGAAAAAAAAGGCCCGCCCCCTGCCACGGCTGTGGGTGTAGATAGTGTTGAAAAACGCACCATTAACCAGACCATTCCGGTTTCAGGACGCCTGATTGCCAAACAGGCGGGTGAAATCGCTGCGCGCATCAATGCCCCTGTTGATAAAGTACTTGTAGATGTGGGTGACAAAGTCTTTGCAGGCCAAGCGCTTGTGCATCTTGTCTCTGATCGATTAAAGCACCAAAAAGAACTCGCACTGGCAGAGCAGGAGCGTGCCCAAGCCGCGTTACAAACAGCCAAAGCCCAATATAATATTGTCTCACAAGAACTAAAACGCCTACAACGCCTGCGCAAATCAGCCGCTTTTAATCAGGCACGCTATGATGATAAACGCCTGGAACAAATCAAAGCCAAAAGCGCGGTGAGTGAGGCCGAAGCCGCCGTGCGCAAGGCAAAAGCCGATATGTCTTTGCGTGAACTTGACCTGACCTACAGCAAGATCGTTGCCCCCTACCCCGGCACCATTACCTTGCGCCAAGTTGATCAAGGCGATTACGTCAGTGTCGGTCAAAGCGTTTTACAAATTATCAATGCACGCGATCTGGAAATTGAAGCCGATGTTGCCACCAACCGTCTAAGCGGGCTTAAGGCTGGCACCATCGTGAGTGCGACCTTATCAAACCAAACATCTGTTCAAACCAAAGTGCGCGCCGTTGTGCCTGAAGAAAACCCCTTAACGCGCACCCGTGCGGTACGTTTCACCCCCAGCTTTGACCCAACAAAATTTAAACTTGCCGGTAACCAGACCCTTACGCTCGACATCCCGCTTGGAGAAGTGCGCAAGGTATTAAGTGTGTCAAAAGATGCCATCTTAAATAAAAAAGGCGGTCAGATTGTCTTTGCCATAAAAGGCGGCAAAGCCACCATCACCCCGGTAAAACTGGGTGATGCCATGGGGAGTTATTTTGAAGTGATCTCCGGCCTTAGCGAAGGTGATGTGGTGGTTGTGCGCGGTAATGAGCGTTTGCGCCCTAATCAACGGGTAAAAGCGATGGGGCAAGCTAAATGAATTTGATCCATACCTCCATCTATCGCCCCATTGCGGTGATTGCCGCAGTCTTAATGACCATCCTGTTTGGGCTTGTCGCCTTACAGACCATCCCTATTCAACTGACCCCAGATGTGCGCAAACCTGTGATTACCGTGCGCACAAACTGGCCCGGTGCAGCCCCTGCTGAAATTGAGCGTGAAGTCGTTAATCGCCAAGAAGAAGTCTTGCGCGGCCTTGAAGGCCTAGATGAAATGACCAGCCGCTCAGAACATGGGCGCGCGCGCATCACGCTGGAATTTTCAGTCGGGCAAAATATGGATAAGGCGCTTTTGCTGGTGGCTAATCGCCTTGATCGCGTTTCAGGTTATCCAGAAGAAGCTGATGAGCCCACATTTGATACCTCCGGCAGTGAAGATAATCCCATTGCCTGGTTTGTCTTACAACGCCTTGATGGCAACGAGCGGCCCATCCACACCTATGGTGATTTTGCAAAAGATGTGATTAAGGACAAGATTGAACGTGTTAACGGCATTGCCATGGTCAATGTCTATGGCGGGTCTGAACGTGAACTGGTTGTCACGGTTGATCCGGTGCGCCTCTCACAATTCCAACTGACCGTGCCTCAAGTGGTGAGTGCCTTGCGCAATGCCAATGCCTCCATCTCCGCAGGTGATGTGGAAGAAGGCAAGCGACGTTATGTGGTGCGCACAGAAGGGGAACTCACCTCACCAGATCAAGTGGCAAATGTAGTTGTGCGCAGTATGCAAGATGCTGCAAGTGGACGCGTGGCGCGCGTGCGTATCTCAGATATCGGCAATGTTGAATTTGCCTATAAAGAACCCGGTGCGCGCATTCGCCAGCTAGGCCAACCCGCCATTGCCATGAATGCCCAGCGCGATACAGGCGCAAATGTAATTGAAACCATGGCAGGCCTCAAAGCAGCCATTGCTGAGCTGAATGAGTTTGAACTGCCTGCGGCCCAACTAAAACTCACCCAAGTTTATGATGAGACGCTTTATATTAATTCCGCCATCGAGCTTGTGCAGCAAAACATCTATATCGGGGGCTTTTTAGCCGCCCTTGTCTTACTGGTTTTCTTGCGCTCCACACGTGCCACCGTGATTATTTCCCTTGCCATTCCGGTCTCGGTTATTGGCTCGTTCGTTGCCATGGCGGCTATGGGGCGCTCCATTAACGTTATATCCCTTGCTGGTATTGCTTTTGCTGTGGGCATGGTGGTTGATGCGGCAATCGTTGTTTTAGAAAATATTTACCGCTTGCGCCAAGAAGGCAAATCACGCTCAGAAGCGGCTTATGAAGGCGCAGCCCAAGTCTGGAGTGCAGTGCTGGTTTCGGCCCTCACCACAGTGCTCGTCTTCTTGCCCTTGCTGATTATGAATTTGGAAATCGGGCAATTATTCCGCGATATCGCGGTTGCTATTTCGGTGGCTGTCTTGCTTTCCCTCGTCGTCGCCATCACGGTGATCCCGGCTCTTTCCAACCGGATTTTGAAGGAAAAATATTCCAAGGATGATGATGATATCAAAATTCCGGCCCTAGATAATTTTGCCAAAAAGTTTGTGCAAAAGGTGCTGGATTATACCGACCTTGTCACCCAATCGCGCATGCGCTCCCTCATCATTGTAGGCGCTGTCAGCGTAAGTGCATTGATTTCAAGTTGGGCCTTTTTGCCCAAGATGGAATATCTCCCTGAAGGCAACCGCAACCTTGTCTTTGGTATTCTTTTACCCCCACCGGGCTATAACTTGGAAACCACAACAGGCATTGCCAACCGTGTTGAAAATGCCGTGCGTCATTTATGGTCCAGCGAAACAGGACCAGAGGCTGAAGAGGGCCAACCGCCCAAGATTAAAAACTTCTTTTTTGTGGCGCGCAATGCTACCACTTTTGTGGGTGCAGCCAGTGAAGATGCCTCACGCGCCAGTGAGCTTATCCCTGTTTTGCGCCGCCCTGTCTTTAGTGAGCCCGGCACCTATGGCTTTGTTACCCAACCCTCCCTTTTTGGACGTTCCATCGGGTCTGGGCGCTCTATTGATTTAAATGTATCTGGGCCTGATCTGGAAAAAGTATTGGAAGTAGCCTTGCGCGCCACAGGCAAGATCACCCAACTTTTACCCAGAAAAGAAGGCAACCAGTTTAGGCCCAAACCGGGCCTTGAGCTTGGCGCACCAGAAGTGCGCGTCTATCCAGACCCGCTTAAGCTCGCTGATAATGGAGTAACTGCGCGTGACCTCGGTCAGACCGTTGATGCCTTTAATGATGGCATGCGGGTGGCAGAAATCACGGTTGATGGCAAACGCATTGATCTCACCCTGAAAGGGCCTGATAAAAAGGTCACCCAGACCCAAGGCATTGGCTACCTGCCTGTGGTCACCCAAAGCGGCGATATCGTTTCGGTTAATTCGCTGGCGGACGTAAAAGTCACCTCAGGCCCCACAGAAATCCGCCATATTGAGCGCCAGCGCACCGTCACACTAGAAGTACGCCCGAGCCCCAATATGCCACTAGAAAGCGCCATGGATATCTTGCGCGACCAAGTGATGAAGCCTTTGCAAAATGAGGGCATCCCCAGCAATGTATCGCTTCATATGTCAGGCACGGCTGATAAGCTCACCCAAGCATGGGAGGCCATGGTATGGGAGATGTTGCTTGCCATTGCCATTGTCTATTTGACCATGGCGGTCCTGTTTGAAAGCTTCGTCTATCCCTTTGTCATTATGCTATCAGTCCCCCTAGCAACTGCGGGCGGCATTGCAGGGCTTGGCTTGCTTAACCTTTTCACCCCACAGCCCTTAGATATGCTGACCTTGCTGGGTTTTGTCATCTTGGTCGGCATTGTGGTCAATAATGCCATCTTACTCGTCCACCAAAGCCTTTATCATGTGCGCGAAGAACGTCTTAGCCCGGCTGCTAGCATTCGCTTGGCGACCCAAAGCCGTATTCGCCCGATCTTCATGTCTACACTGACCAGTGTGTTTGGCATGTTGCCACTGGTCCTGTTCCCCGGTGCAGGCTCAGAACTTTATCGTGGATTAGGCTCGGTTGTGGTTGGTGGTTTAACGCTCTCAGCACTTTTGACCTTGGTGATTATTCCACCATTGCTGACGATTGTTTTGCCCAAGAAGAGTTAGGGGTAAAAGCTAGCCTTTGCGAATAACAATAACGTATGTGCCATCGCGTTCTTCGTTTAAGAGAATCTCGTGGCCTGTCTCTTTGCAATAGTCGCGAAAATCGCGTGGTGCCTGCCCGTCCGTTGCGAGAATTTCAAGCACCTCACCTGTTTGCATGGCTTTAATCTCTTTTGTTGCACGCAATACAGGAATTGGGCATCTCATGCCTGAGGCATCAAATTTGCGATCAATTTGGGTCATTACATTCTCATCGTCATTGTTTTTAACAGCTTATAAGACAGTTTGTGATCCTGCAAAAAGATATATTACATTTATCTTTGATACAGATATAGCATATACGAGTTTTTTGCGTAATATTTGCATTTTTATATGGAATAAAATTGTACAAATGCTTATATTCCGCTTATGCGATCTTCTTATATACGTGGCTAACGAAATAAGAGGCGTTCTTAATTATAATAAATCAGCGAATAGATCAATGGACATCGAACTCCAAAAACTCGAAGAAAACGCACGTCGTGCCAGCACACTCCTTAAGGCAATGAGCAATCAACACCGCCTTATGATCTTGTGCCAAATCTCCACCGATGAAAAATCGGTTGGTGAGCTGGAAGAGATCATCGGTTTGAGCCAGTCTGCCTTATCCCAACATCTTGCACGCCTGCGCCGTGACAATCTGGTGCAAACGCGCCGGGATGCACAGACAATTTATTATTCCCTTAAAGGGGAAGAAGCCTCAACTGTGATTGAAACATTGTACAACCTATATTGTGCAAATGATGAAACAGCGGCTTGCGCTTAATCTAATTTAAGCTATATTTTCCTGACTGGCTGCCCTTTGTGGCAGCCTGTTTGATTCCAGACACACCTTCTTTTTGGGCTTTTCCATGACCAACCTTTCTTTGGCAACCACTTCTGAGATTACTTCTGCTGTTGAAGCGGCCGTTGATTATTATGACGGTACTGCAGACGAAATTTATCGCAGCATCTGGGGAAGCAGCATGCACCTGGGCCTGTTTAAAACACAGGAAGAGGCCCTGCCTACAGCCATGCAACGCGCCAAAGACACCATGATTGATGGCATTGCCCTTCATAAAGAAAGTAAGGTTTTAGAGGTTGGTTGCGGTTTTGGCACATTGGCCCGCCAACTGGCACGCAGTTTTGATTGTTCTATACTTGCCACCAATATTTCTTCGCGCCAGCTTGATCGTGCAGCTGAGCTGACAAAAGCTGAAGGGCTTGATGATAAAGTGCGTTTTGAGAAATGCGACTATCACCATTTACCTTATGAGAATAACAGCTTTGAAGTTTACTGGAGTCAGGAAAGTTTCTTACATGCTGGTGATCGCATGCGCGTGCTGAATGAAGCCCACCGTGTGCTGGAACCTTTTGGCCTATTGGCTTTTTCTGAGATTACACTTCGTCGCTCCACCCCGCCGGCCTTGCGCGAAAAAATTCTCAAGCGTGTTAAAACGCCGTCCATGTGGTCCAAATATGAATATGAAGTCAAACTCAAAGAAGCTGACTTCCAAGTGGAAAAATGGGATGACTGGTCTGAAAATGTTTCGCGCACCTATGGCTGGGCATTAAAACAGCTAGAGCGTAAAAAAAGTGAAATCCTGCCACGCATCGGCCAAACAGCCTATGACAATGCGCGCGAAGGTATGGAGCTGTGGCAACGCGCCGCAGAAGACGGTTATCTCGGCTGGATCCATGTCATTGGTGCTGCAACAAACAAGTAAAAGTCCTACTCAGGCTTTTGCCTAAACATACTCACCCCATCCAGACCATCATCGCGGATCAAACGCCCTTGGGCGACAAGGTGATGAAGATGGGCGAGGCTTTCGCCAATGGCAAAGAAAATCTGGTGACTATCCAGCTCTCGGCTAAATAAGCCCTTTAAAACTTGCAAGGCCGTAACCGGTTTCTCACAAAGGCCATAGGTGTAATCAAGGCGTTCATCATGATGATGGGCAAGCTCTGATAAACGATGATGTAACCCGCGAAACGGCCAATCATGCGAAGGCAGAACCAACACATCCTCAGGCAAATGGTCAAACAGTTTCAGGCTTTCTAAAAACTGCGTGAGCGGGTCCGCATCAGGTTCTTGCGGCCAAATGCTGATGTTGGGGCTGATGCGCGGTAAAACCTGATCACCTGAAATCATCACATTAAGGTCTTCACAATAAAGACAGGCATGTTCAGGACTATGGCCTGTACCGACAATCACTTGCCAATCATGCTCACCAATGCGGATTTTCTCCCCATCTGTGATACGGCGAATACCTGCTGGTGGCACCGTGATGCGCGAGGGGTATGAAACACTACGCTCAGGGATTAAATTCATTAAAGGCTGATCAAAGCCAGCGCGACGATAAAACCCTTCAAGATATTTGGTTGAACGCTCTGTTGTTTCCAGCTTGAGGTTTCGCGCCATGCCCCATTCACCCAAGGTCATCCATAAGGGCAGGTCATGCTCTTCTTCAAACCAACCTGCAAGCCCCACATGGTCGGGGTGGAAATGGGTTACGATCATACGCTTGATGGGTTTTGCCCCCATAGGGCCACTAAAGAGTTTTTCCCAACGTTCGCGCACTTCAGGCAAATTGATGCCCGTATCCACAATGGTCCAGCCATCACCATCATCAATAACCCAAAGATTGATGTGATTAAGCTTAAACGGTAAAGGCATGCGCACCCAATAAACACCGGGGGCCACTTCTACAGACATTCCGCCCTCAGGGACCGCATCAAACGGATAGATAATCTTATCGCTCATCACTTAAACACTCATACAAACTAAAACGACCTACCCTTTAATGTAAGGATAGGTCGTTTAAATACATAGATAAAAAATCTTAGTGGTACTTAAATGTACCGCCCTTTTCGTTATTCACGATCCAAGCCAGTTCTTCTTTAATCACTTCGGTGTGATGGTTTTCAGGGGCGTTGAGCACATCTTTAATGATGGTCATACGTACCGCTTCTGGCAAACGATCGAAGTTTTCAAGGAAGAGGAACTTGATAGAAGGGCGAATTGTTGTGGAAAGCAGCATGGATGTTACAAGGCGCTTGCGAATATCGTGGCGCAGGTTGCCATTTTCCGTCAATTCAAAGAATTCTTTTACAAAATTGCGCGGCACCATATCACCTTCTAACAGGGCATGAAGATTTTGGCGAAGCGCTGAAGAAAACTGTTTGCGTGTTTGGACAATCGCGCGGTTTGTCTGGCGTACAACTTCACCAATGGCTTTGGGGTGGAAGTCGTTTTCATGCAGCATGTTGATCGCACTGGTCACATTTTCATGTTTGGATGCATCAGCCACGATATTCATGACTTCACCAACAAATTTGTTTTTACCTGCCAGCGGGCTTAAACGCGCAGCCGCAGCTAAAGACATGGGTGATTCTGGATCGCGCGTTGCCATCAGGGAAAGCGGCATGGGATCTTCCAGAGATTCAAGGTCGAGATTAATGTTCAAAAGATTCTCAGGCATGAGGATTTTTGTTTTCTCACCCGGCACGCAAATCGGCTGATTGGACTTATATTTTTCTTTAAGATCCAACGCACAGGAAATGCCTGCTTGTGTGATACCTGTTTTTGACGCGACCTGATCAGTCATTGGTTAGTCTTCCCTGAATTAACTTTATTTCGCCACTTAAGAAGCGAAATATCATTTTAACTTTAAACACCTTGATCTGCAAAGGAGTTTCGCCCTGATCGACTAGGCAAATAATGCCCATTGACAGATCCGATCTTGTGATACAATGCCTGCAATAGATTAACACTTCGTAACTTATTGGAAAATCTTATGCGAATCGGAATCGACCTTGGTGGAACGAAAACAGAGATTCTTTGTCTCGGCACTTCTGGTGAGGAGCTTTTACGAAAAAGAATCCCCACACCACAGGGAAATTATGAAAAAACCCTCACCTCGATTCGCGACCTTGTCCTGTCTGCTGAAGAAGAAACAGGACAAAAAGGAAGCCTTGGCATCGGCATCCCCGGTACGATTTCCCATAAAACGGGTCTGGTTAAAAATGCCAATTCCATTTGGCTGATCGGTCATCCTTTTCAAAAAGACCTCTCCCAAGCTTTGGACCGTGACGTGCGCATGAGCAATGATGCCAATTGCTTTGCCCTTTCAGAAGCAACCGATGGGGCGGCGCAAGATTATAAGAATGTCTTTGGGGTCATCCTTGGCACAGGCACAGACGGGGGCCTTGTTGTTAATAAACAGGTCATTGACGGCATCAACGGTGTGACGGGTGAATGGGGGCATAATTCCCTACCTTGGCCCCAAGCTGGTGAGTTGCCCGGTGAGGATTGTTATTGTGGGCTTCAGGGCTGCATTGAAACTTTCATAAGCGGCCCTGCGTTAGAGCGCACCTTTAAAAATATCTGCGGCACTGCCATTGAGGCCAAGGATATTTCAAGCCTGCCCCATGATATTAGCGAGCCTGTCTTTCATGTTTATGAAGACCGCCTTGCCCGCGCACTTGCCAGTATCATCAATGTTTTTGACCCTGATGCCATTGTATTGGGCGGGGGGCTTTCAAATATTGATCGCTGGTATGAAACTGTTCCCAAAATCTGGCAAAAATGGGTCTTTGGCAATGAATGTGACACCCAACTTTTAAAAGCAACCCATGGGGATGCAAGCGGGGTTCGCGGGGCAGCTTGGCTCTGGCCTGAAGAAGATTAAGGGATAAACATAGACTTCCCAAATAAAACACAATAACATTATCGAAACTTAATTAACGGGGAACGCTAAATGCTTAAATCTTTATACGTTGTTCTTATTGCAGGACTTATCGCCTTTTCAACATCACCTGTAAGTGCAGCCGATGTGGCACCTGAAGCTGTTGTAGGCGCAGAAACCATTGATGTTGCCAAAGCCAAAGCCCTTCATGAACAAGAGGCACTTTTTGTTGACCTTCGTATGGAAGAAGATTTCAACAAAGGCCATATCCCGGGCGCTGAAAGCATGAATATTGCGGGCGCTTTTAATAAAGATGCCTTTGAATTATTAGCCGACCAAGACCAAATCGTTGTGTTTTATTGCTATGGTACAGGCTGCATGCGCTCTTATACGGCAAGCACGCGCGCTGTTGGTTGGGGCTATACAAACATCAAATATTTCCGCACAGGTATGCCAGCTTGGAAAGAAGCGGGCCACTCTATTGAATCCCAGATGTAAGAGTTAAAATATTCTCTTTTTGTTCTCGCTCATGTAGCTTATGATGGCGCACATGAGCGAGACCCTTCCTACCCTTTGTCGCGATTGCGCACATAGTTTTGATGATCGACCAGAAAGCCAACGCTGCCCCAAATGTGGCTCCGTGCGCCTGTTGTCTCATCCAGAACTGAACGAGCTTCACATCGCTCATATTGATTGTGACTCCTTTTTCGCCACCGTTGAAAAACGCGACAATCCCAAAATAAAAGATAAACCCGTTGTTGTTGGCGGGCGCCATCGCGGCGTTGTGGCAGCGGCCTGTTATATTGCGCGCATTTACGGCATTCGTTCTGCCATGCCCATGACACGGGCTTTAAGGCTATGCCCAGACCTCGTGGTTGTACCGCCTTCTAAAGATAAATATGGCGAGGTTGGACGTGCCGTGCGCAACCTCATGTTTGAAGCCACCCCCTTGGTGGAGCCGCTTTCTATTGATGAGGCTTTTTTAGACCTCAGCGGAACTGAGGCCCTTCATGGTGGCAGCCCCGCGCGCACCCTTGTGCGCCTGATTAAACGCATTGAAGAAGAAATCGGCATCACTGCTTCTGTGGGGCTAAGCTATAATAAATCTATGGCAAAGCTCGCCTCTGACCTTGATAAACCCAAGGGTTTTGCCATTTTGGGCCGCGCTGAGGCCAAAGACTATCTGGCAGATAAGCCGGTAAAAATGATCTTTGGTGTGGGTGCTGCCATGGAAAAGAAATTGGCCTCTGACGGCATTGCCACCATCGGGCAATTGCTACCCTATAAAAAGATTGATTTGATGCGTGAATATGGGGCAATTGGGGCGAAGCTTTATCATTTTTGCCGGGCTGAAGATGAGCGTAAAGTCACCCCTGAATCTGAAACAAAAAGCATTTCAAACGAACATACATTGGATGAAAACCTGCATGGTTTTGAGGACCTTAAAGAAGTGCTTTATCCCATCTGCCAAAAGATTTCAGGGCGTATGAAAAAGGCAGAACTGGCAGGGCGCACCGTCACCCTGAAGCTCAAGACCACAGGCTTTCGCAATATTTCACGCTCGCGCCAACTTCCCCGCCCCACCCAATCTGGTGACGAGCTATATCGATGTTCCATTGAGTTACTTAAACCGCTTTGTGATGGGCGCAGTTATCGCCTGATCGGCACGGGTTTTTCCATGTTGGAAGATGTCCATCAGATTGAACCGGATGCACCGGACCTGTTTGAAATGGCACAAGAGCAAAAAGATCAACGCTCCGCAAAAGCCATTGAAGAAATTCGCAGAAAATATGGCGGTGAGGCCATTATTAAAGGTCGCTTATTATAAAGCTTAGTCACACACAGGCTCATCCATATAAGTAAGCTCAACAAGCTTTCCCTCCAATACGAAATCCCCATAATCCTGTATCAGCCGTGTTGAAACCCCATCAAGGCGATACCGTGCGCTGATCTCCATCTCTGCAACGCTGCTTTGGCTTTGAGGAAGGTGAAACGCCAGCTGCATATCCCATGCGGGTAGTTTCTCAAGCTTTTGATCTTCCACCTGCAATAAAGGCTTTCCCTTATAACGCGTCATTACCGTATCCACGTCATAATCGGCCACCTCGCCACTGCCATCAAAATAGGGCGTAGAAAAAACTGTTTCGCCTGCTTGGGCTTGTTTTAGGGAATAAAGCAAATGCGAGGTGGGAAATAAAACACCACTGGGCATCACTTCGCGCCGTCCATTGGGCTCGGCATAAATCGCAACTGATTTATCACTTTCAATGCGCGCTTCGCCTTTATGGTTTTCATTAATCACGCCGTTGCGTTTCATCCGGCTTCTAAAGCGCAAGCGTTTACCATCATGGCTTTCCCAGCTCGCGTAACTCCATGTCATCTGAGCCTGTTGGTTATTTTCATAATCCATATGCATGGCGCTGTGGTGTTCCACCGCCCAGCCCTCACATGTATTGCGAAATTTATAGCGCAATACACCGTCTGCACGCTCCAACATTGACCAGTTTTGCCCCTGCTGGCGCACCTGCTTCATGGCATAAAGGGCATCATGGGAGCGCAATTCCACCTCCCCTGCACAAAGAGGAAAAGCAAGCAGTGAGAAAAGCACTGAGAGAATGGTCTTATTTTTTTTCATAAGTCCACTATAGACATAATAGGACGTTTTTGCCTAGTCACGGCATTTTTTGCCTAGTCAACGCCCCTTATGAAACTAGAAATTGCTTTAAAACTGCCAATCCATAACTGGCATATCTTTTGCGATAATCTTTGAACTATCGATGCTTTCAGGAAAAACAATAAAAAGGCGGAGACCATAAATGCTTGATAATACAAAACAAAACGATACTCATGCATGTGAACTTGTTGGTGGTATCTGTAAATTGGCAAGCTGTCTTGAGGGGCGTGCATCAGCCAGTGAGCGTGAAGAAGCTTTACATGAAGCCCTCAGGCTTGCTTACAAGCTTGAAGGTACGCTTAACCAGCAAAACGACCAAATTACCTATCTTGATCGTCTCGCCATGACCGATTGCCTCACAGGTCTGTTAAACAGGCGGGGTTTTCAGGCAGAGCTTCACCGGGTGTTAGCCAGTGCGCGCCGTTTTAAAGAAACAGGTATTCTGGCCTATATTGATCTTGATGATTTTAAAGAGATTAATGATACCTACGGTCATGCCTGTGGCGATGAAGTGCTTGCCCATGTGTCGCGCATTATGGAGCGCATGACACGCGAGACAGATTATATTGCACGTCTTGGCGGGGATGAGTTTGCAATTTTGCTTGTACGTACCTCTTGGGGTGATGGTCAAAAATGCATCGAAAAGATCACCACTGAGCTTAATTCAATCAGTTTTCGCTGGCAAGAACATGTCATCAACCTAAAAGCCAGTATGGGCATTCAATTTTATGACAGTCTTTCAAAACCAAAAGGCCTGATGAATGCGGCCGATGAGGCCATGTATGCCACGAAAAAAATCAGAAATGTAAAGAAACCGGATAAATGTACGTTGAACGCTGCGGAATAACGCAGGCCCCTTGTGAATATGGTCTTGTGAAAGGTTTGTGTCATGCATATTGATGCAAGCCTTTCTCAGGTTTTATTAAACGAACAGGAAAACCTGTCTCGTCAACGTACAGATTCCATCAACCCAAACGCCCTTGTCACCCCTGCGCCAAGTCAGGAAGAACAACAACGCCTGAGCCAAGCTCAACAACGCTACGCCCCCAAAGACATTGTTGAATTTCAGGGGATTGAGATTGACCTTGATAATCTCTCCCAGCCTGATGACGGCGAAGACTTTGACATTCGCAACATCACCCCGCGCGAAATGGTTGATTTCAGCCTTGATCTCTATATTGATGGCTCCCTCAGCTATGATGAATATTCCATGATGGCCTTTCAGCCGGAACTTCACCCTAAATTTGAAAACACCGTTGGTGCCTTGACCGGAGAACGCTCCGATCCTGATCGCCCGCGCGACTTTATTCAAGAATGGGAAGATAAGTATAATTTTGAAAGACGTTATCCTTCAGATAACCCAAAAGTCCTCCAACAAATTGACCGTATTCTGGGCGTGTTAAACAGTTTTGAGACACAAATGGACTTTGTTGCCTAGAAATTCCCCTTTTTCCTTATGCATTTTATGGTAATCTGCTGGCCTCTTTTGATTACTGAACAAATAAGGCAGCTAAAATGGTCGATATTAAAGATCCCGAAAACACATTGTATCTGGACCTCAAAGATGGTCGCGTAACTGTTGAATTGCGCCCCGACCTTGCCCCAAACCACTGCGCACGCATTAAAGAGCTCGCACGTGAGGGTTTTTACGACGGGATCGTTTTCCACCGTGTCATCGACGGTTTCATGGCCCAATCCGGTGACCCAAGCGGCACGGGCTTTGGTGGCTCTGGTAAAAATATCGATGCTGAATTTTCTGCTGAACCCCATATTGAGGGCTCTTGCTCTATGGCACGCTCGGCTGATCCAAACAGTGCGGACAGCCAGTTCTTCCTGTGTTTTGATCGCGCACCGCATCTGGATAACCAATATACATTTTGGGGCCAGATCATTGATGGTATGGAACATGTTCATGCCATTAAAAAAGGCAGCCCGTTTGATAACGGCTCTGTTGAAGACCCCGATGCCATCATTAAGATGCAAGTTGCAGCAGACGTTGAATAAACGAACAAACACACAGGTAAACAGATTATGTTAAAACGCCTTCTTCTTTCAGCCCTGATTGTCTTTGGGTTAAGCTTCACTGCCAATGCGCAAAACACACAGGATTTTGATAAAGAAAACACTCTTTTTCTTGATCTCAAAAACGGTCGTGTCGTTATTAAAATGCGCCCGGACATTGCGCCCCAACATGTGGCCCGCATCAAAAAACTCACCCGTGAAGGTTTTTACGACGGGATTGTGTTTCACCGTGTAATCCGTGGCTTTATGGCGCAAACGGGTGACCCAACCGGAACCGGCATGGGCGGCAGTGACTATCCAGACCTTCAGGCTGAGTTTTCAAACGAGCTGCATAAACGTGGCACGCTTTCTATGGCGCGCTCTTCCAGCCCACATAGTGCCAACAGCCAGTTCTTCATCTGCTTTAAAAAGGCAGCCCATCTTGATGGTCAATATACCGTCTGGGGCCATGTGGTTGAAGGAATGGAGTTTGTAGATCGCATCAAAAAAGGCAGCAGCTATAACGGTGGCAAAGTCAGCAACCCTGACAAAATCATCAAATTACAAATTGCGGCTGATGTGAAATAAACAATTGTTTTAGATCTAATTTTAAAGGGCTCAGTTTTTTCTGGGCCTTTTTTATGCCCTAAACCTTAGAGCCCATTTCCTGATAATAATGATCCAGAATGTCTTGCAAGCGCCCGCTCGCCTTCATCTGGGCAACCCCTTTATTGATCATATCACGTAATTCTTCAGCATGGGGAAACTGGCGTGAAATCATCATATAGAAGTCATCTTTTTTCGCACCGGGAATGGGGGAATAGCCAATAACCAAGGGATCGATCAGTTTTTTTCCAACCAGACTAAAACCAAGAATGATGCTGGGACGTGCGAGGAAAAAAGCACAATCACTACTGAGCGTGCGCATAATCAGGGCGTTATAGGATTTCCCCGCCTGCACAATCTGGCTGTTCTTCATCACACCAGTGCCTTCATAGTTATAGGCATAACGTCCGCAGACTTTACCCAATTTAAAAAGGTCATCCGCTGTTTTAATATCCGGTTTTTTCTCAAAACGGCTTTTGGCATAAAAGTAATTCTGCGTAATGCTATAATACGCATCACTTAGCAGATATTTGGCATCCCGCTCTTCACTATAAGACGCGCTTAAAGCCACATGAAAAACTTTGCCCTTTTCACTATGTTCAAGGCACTGCTTCCATGACGGCATGAAAAACTCTGCCTTCACATTATGTTTTGCCAAAATTTCAGTAATGACATCCACGTCATAGCCAAGCACTTCATCAGGCTTATTTGGATTGGCATATGTGTAAGGCGGCCAGCCAGACCCGTCCCCGCAAAAACGGATGGTCTTGCCTTCTAAGTTACCTGCCTGTACTGACTGCCCTGCAAACAAAACAAAGGACAGGCACAACAGTAAAATTGCCCTGAAGTTACACATTACTCACCAAGATATAATCGTTAATAGAAATAACCTACACAAAAAGATAATAAAAGTCCAGTCCATTTCTGCCCCACAATGACCACATTTTCGCGCGATACAGCTATGATCAGCTTAACTATACGGATCAAAAGACAAGCCATGAGCGTTTCCATCGCTGAAAAAGCAGAAAAATACGACCTTCGTGTTCCGCGCTACACAAGCTATCCGACCTCTCCTCATTTCCTTGAGACAGAGACAGATGCGGATTATCGCCAATGGCTCTCCAATCTTGACCCAAAAACGGGCGTCTCGCTTTACATCCATGTGCCGTTTTGTGACTCCATGTGTTCTTTTTGTGGCTGTTACACCAAGATTGTAAAACGCTATGACCCTGTGGCTGAATATCTGGACTATGTCCATAAAGAGATTGACCTGCTGGCCGCTGCCCTGCCTGAGCGCATGACGGCAAAACACGTCCATTGGGGCGGTGGGTCGCCCACCATGCTTAAGGCTGAAGACTGGAAATCCATCATTGATAAGATCAAAAGCCTCTTCAATGTTGATGAAAAATCCGAGCTCGCCGTTGAACTTGACCCCCGTACAGCCACTGAAGAATATGTCAAAGCCATTGCTGAGGCTGGCATCAACCGTGCCTCCATCGGGGTGCAGGATTTCCATGAAGAAGTTCAGGTTGCCATCAACCGTGTACAGCCTTTTGAAACCACAAAAAATGTTGTTGAATGGCTGAAAAAATACGGCATTACCTCTATCAACTTTGACCTGCTTTATGGCCTACCGTTCCAAACGACCGAGCGTGTGCTTGATATGGTGGATAAAGCGGTCAGCCTTGACCCAAAACGTTTTGCGGTGTTTGGCTATGCCCATGTGCCCTGGATGAAATCCCACATGAAGCTCATCCCAGAAGAGGCCCTGCCCAATGCAATGGAGCGTTGGGAGCAAATGGATGCTGCTGCCCAGCGCCTTGAAGAACATGGTTTTGTTAAAGTCGGTCTGGACCATTATGCCCGCCCCGATGATGAAATGACCATCGCCATGAATAACAAAAGCCTGCACCGTAACTTCCAAGGTTACACGGTGGATAACAACCCCGTTATGTTACCATTGGGCGCTTCGTCCATTGGTCAAACACCCGAAGGGTACGTGGCAAATGTGCAGCCTTTGCGTGATTATAAGCGCATGATTGATGCAGGCACCCTGCCCATTGGGCGCACACGTGGCCTAACAGATGAAGATATCCTTCGCCGCGCAGTGATTGAACAGATCATGTGTAATATGCAAGTAGACTTACCTGCCATGTGCAAGGAACATGGTGTAGATGAAGACTTCTTTGCAAATGAAGAAGAGCGCCTTAAACCCATGGTGGAAGATGAGATTTGTACATTGGAAAACGGCGTCCTGACATTACCGGAAGAAGGCCGCCCCCTCATGCGTATGGTGGCAGCGACCTTTGATACCTACCTTCAGCAAGGCCAAAAGAAACATTCACGCGCGGTGTAAGCGTCATGCATTTAGCACAGATCAAATTACGAAAGAGCCTTTGCTTTGCTGTTTTGTTTTTGCTGTGGACGCATGCCTTAAACTCACCAGCCCATAGCCAATCACCAAGCGAAAGAATTTTCCTTAAAGTTGGCGTTTCAGATAACAACCTGTTTTTTACATCACTGCTGCCGCGCCTGATGAAAAACATGGGCTCAGACTATGTGCAGTTTCACAAACCGTTTAACCGCTCAGTCTGGTCGCTTGCCAAAGGCAAAATCCATATCGCGGGCCCCTTTCCCAAAGAACGCCTCACTCTTTATGCCAATGAAGCTGGTATTGCGCTTAATTCAATCCAACGCTTACCCATTATTGTTGATAGAAGGCCCATATTCGCAATTTATGCTGACAAGCCAATCAGTATGAAAGCGATGAAAACGGCCAAAGACCTTTCTATAAGCCTCACAAGTAACATCTACTATAACCCACAAGAGAATTCACAACGCCTATTTAGGGTTAAGGGACTCGCGCAAGCCGTAAAATTATTAAATGCTGGGCGTGTCGATATTGCTTTAGTTTCCAAAAAAGAATTGGACCAGTTGAAAAAGAGGTTTTCCAATTTAAAACTTGGCACCTCCCATCGACCAATCTACTTCCAAAATGAATATCTTTTCATTAACAAGAATTCAGGTGACTTCAGCGCTAAGCTTGCTAAAGCCTATGAGGAATTAACCAGAACAGATTACTATGATTTGCAGTGGGAACGTTTCAGTGAGGAAAAGGAATGGCGCAATTGATCTCTCTACTCTCTTCACCTCGTATCGCCATGAGCACTTCCTACGGGTTATGTTATTTAGAAACCATATCGCGTGCTTTTAACACCATATCAAACAGATAGGCTGTATCAGCACTACCGGATTTATCTGGGTGAAGTGCTTTTAGCAAGATTTTGGAGCGCGCCTCCACCGCTTTGTCATTTCCTGTCTCTAGACCCAACATGTAATAAGGGTCACTGGGCACCAAGACCATATTAGCCTCATGGGCTTTGGCAAGGTCTTCACGCAGCTTTTCATTTTTAACACGTAGCTCATGAAGGTCATCTTCAAGCTCGCTATATTTCTGCCTTAAGCGTTTAATCTCCAGCTCTTTGGCCTTGATCTCCTGCTTGGCAAAATCATCCAGCTTGTCAAACAGCTTGGTCTTTTCAGACAGGCGGGCATGTTGTGTTTGCACGCACGCATGACAAAACAGGGCTTCACGGATGCTTTCCTGCGTCAAATCTTGCGTTGCGCGGTGAAATTTCTGGTTCCAAAAAAGTTTCAGCTCACCAAAATATTCCTGAAAAGAGCCTGCATTTTCCTGCAAAATATTCTTATGGGTTTGATAATTTAGCGACAAGACCTTGGCGAGGAACTTATGCACATCCGGCCCGGTGAGAAAGCGGATATAGCCGCTTCTTTCATATTCATGCTGATAGTCTTCGCTAAAAAACTGGTTCTCTGCAAAGAAGGCTTTCTTCAGGCCTTGGGCTTTTTTCTTCAGCTCCTTTGGCAAAATCTCTTCAAACTCACCTGTGGTGATGAAATGAAGATAAATGGCAAAGGGCAGCTCAATGGATAAAGCCTTCTTTTTTTGGTGATCAACAGAAAGCGGCAGACGGATCAGGCTAGGCATCAGGCAAGGGCACTTTTAATTTTTTCAGCCAATGCGGCGATTTCATCCATATCACCGGGGACCAGTTCCCAGTTCATTTTCAAACCATCATCATTAGAGCGCGGCAACACATGAATGTGGAAATGATGCACCGATTGCGCAGCCCCTTCCCCATTGGCCTGCAAAATATTAATGCCATCAGGTCTGGTGACCTCATGCACCGCCTTGGCAATTTTTTGCGCAGTTATCATACAATCAGAAACCCAATCTTTGGGGATTTCGTAAATATTAGGCGCGTGATATTTCGGGATCACCAGCACATGGCCCGCATTGGCGGGATTAATATCCATAAAGCCATAGGTATGATCATCATCATAAACTTTAAAGCTGGGGATTTCCCCTTTTAAAATTTTGCAAAAAACACAATCTGCATTGGATACCATGTGACACGCTCCTCTCTTGGGTTTTTCCTATGATGCCAGAAACGACTGTATAATTCTTTACATTTCATCACAAAATATTAATTCGCCAACCGAACATTTTTCTAGAACATTTCCACATTAATCGGTATAGTCTTACCGAATTATTGAAAACAAAGTAAAGAGAGCCACAACCATGACTGTCTACAATGCCCCCCTAAACGAAATGGAATTCCTCATCAAGGATGTTTTTGACCTTGATACCATTACCGCATTGCCCGGCTATGAAGAAGCCACAGAAGATATGGTTGACGCAATCTTGGATGAGGCTGGGAAACTAGGCCGCGACATCATCGCCCCATTAGCGCGCACCTCTGATGAACAAGGTGCCACGTGGAAAGACAATGAAGTCACCACTTCTCCCGGTTTTAAAGAGGCTTATGCCCAGTTTATTGAAGGCGGCTGGAACGGCATTGGTTTTGATCCGGAATATGGCGGCATGGGCCTGCCTTTCATCCTGTCCAACGCGGTCAGTGAAATCTGGAACTCCTCTTCTGTTGCCTTTGGCCTATGCCCCATGTTGACAGGCGGCGCTATTGAAGCGATCCATCACCATGCCTCAGACGAACAAAAAGCCACCTACCTTGAAAAAATGATTTCAGGGGAATGGACAGGCACCATGAACCTGACCGAACCTTCAGCGGGTTCTGACCTTGCAGCCGTAAGTGCCAAGGCCGTACCGCAAGAAGATGGGTCTTACAAAATCTCGGGTCAAAAGATTTTCATCACTTTTGGTGAGCATGACATGACCGACAATATCATTCACCTGGTCTTGGCACGCACACCGGATGCACCTGCGGGTTCGCGCGGTATTTCCCTCTTTATCGTGCCAAAATTCCTTGTCAATGAAGATGGCTCATTGGGGGAACGCAACCCGGCTTATTGTATCTCTATTGAACATAAACTTGGTATTCACGGTTCCCCAACCGCCACCATGTCTTTTGAAGAAGCCACAGGCTACTTGGTGAAAGAAGAAAACAAAGGCTTGGCCTGCATGTTCACCATGATGAACAACGCCCGCCTTAATGTGGGCAACGAAGGTTTTGCCGCAGCTGAGCGTGCCTATCAATGTGCGCGTGAATATGCCATGGAACGTGTTCAAAGCCCGTTGCTTGGTTCCAAAGACAAAACATCTGTCACCATTGACAAACACCCAGATGTGCGTCGCATGCTCTTGACCATGAAGTCCAAAACGGAAGCCGCACGTGCGATTTCTTACTTCACCGCGCGCCAGCAAGACATTCAGGCCAAATCTGATGATGAAGCCGCGCGTACAAATGCCGATGCGCTCATCCAGCTTTTGACACCAATCGTCAAAGCCTACAGCACGGACATTGGGATTGAAGTTGCCGATGATGGCATTCAGGTCCATGGCGGCATGGGCTTTATTGAAGAATCCGGTGCGCCACAATGGCTGCGCGATGTGCGCATCACAGCTATTTACGAAGGTACAAACGGCATTCAGGCCAATGACCTGATCGGTCGTAAAGTCGCTATGAACGGCGGTGCTTACCTTGATGTTTTGATGCCACTGATCAAAGAGGACGTGGCAGCAGCCAAAGCCAAAGGCGGCGTTTTTGCAGAAATGGCAGACGCCTTGGACGTTGCCATCACCAACACAGAAAAAGCCACACAATGGCTGATCGAAAGCTTTAAAGACGATCCCAAACAAGCCGCAACAGGCTCGGTTCACTACCTGCGTTTGATGGGCAACCTGTGTGGGGGCTGGCTGTTGACAAAATCAGCTATCATCGCCCAAGCCAAACTGGATGCGGGGCAAGGCGATCCAAACTTCATGAAAGCCAAAATCAACACCGCCCGCTTCTTTGGCGAACAAATCCTGCCAGTTTCCAGCGCGCTAAAATCCATGTTCATCAAAGGCCATGGCGCCGTGCTTGATTGCGAAGACGAGTGGCTGTAAAGCGATTTAAAAGATGTAAAAAACAATCGTCGTCCTCGCAAACGCGGGGACCTCATAACCAAGCAGGACATGGACCCCGCATTAAGTGCGGGGTGACGCCCATGAGCGCAAGCGGACCCAACCACCCCACCCGTCATGCTGGCGCAGGCCGGCATCCAGACGAGAAGGACATGGATCCCGCATCAAGTGCGGGATGACGGCTTTGGGGCGTGCACGATGACGCCCATGGGTTTAAGAATGACTAAAGCTTAGAAAAACTCTTTTAAATAATTAAGTGTTGCCTTAACCCACCAGAAATCGGGGTAATTCTCAAGTTTCTTAAGGCTGCCCAAAAGCTTTTCATACACAAATTTTGCTGCTGCCAGCTTCACCCCTAATAAGGCCCCATTGCGCGCGGCTTCATATCCCGGTTGCAGCCATGCTGAAATGATATTGGAAATACTTTTATACGTTCCAACCCAACGGGCCTTTTGATACCTGTCTGCAGGATCGGCCCTCAAGTCAGCTAATAATTCAGCCAAACTATCGCGGATATCTTCATCAACGCGGTCTTCGGCCTCAATGATCTGATCACCAAGCTCAACAATGGCTTCTTTCTCTTGTTCCCCAATCGGGTCAACACGATCTTCTAGGGAGGCCTGCCATTCAGGAAACTGGGTGATAAATTGATTATGGGCGGCGACAAATGCTTTTAAATCAATGGCAATATCGTCCATATATTGCTCACCTGCCTGCTCACTATGATCGGCAATCACTTCCCCCGCAATACCAAGCTCAATTACTTGTAACTGCTCAAAACTTTCCCCAAAGTCTTTTTCATAACGCTTTAGTGCATTTTTCAAAATCTGGTGATTTTCCAAGCGATCGAGATTGAGAAAATCTTTTAAATGAGCTTGCAACCCATTCCAGTTTGCGCGCAATCGCTGGCTATGCCCCTCATCACGCCCTTCTGCTGGTGCAGAATCTTCACGGTGCAAGACACCATCATCACCCAATTTCGCCTTAATGGGCGCAGGCCGTTGCGGCTGGACACCACGATAGCGCAGCTCCATCTCTGCAATCAGCCCATTAATATGCGCGGGACCTTTTTCCCAATCCTCATCAGGGATCAAGACACGTTCTTTTTCTAACGGGTAATAGACGGGGCGTCCATTGGGTTTGGGGCCACCGATGAGGCGGTCCTCATACCATTGGGTCCAGACCTGCCAGTTTTCATCCAATGCCAGCACCGCCTGTTTCAATTCTTGCCAATGATCATGTAGTTCTTCAGGCACCTTTCCCCATAAGGGGCGTTCCATCAGTTCTTCAACCGTTGCGCCATCTTCAAGCAACGCAATATCCTGATTGATTTCGTGCCATATATCGACATCTATGGCGGCGGCGGCGATGGTGGCGGAGTCGGCGGCGTAGGCGGCGGCGGCGGCGGCGGCGGCGGCGTCGGCAGCGGCGGCGGAGGCGTAGGAGGCGTAGGCGGCGTTGGCGGCGTGGGCGGCGGCGGTGGCAGCGAAGGCGGCCAATTCTGTGCCTTGGCTCGGTCTTGTGCCCACGAGCCAAGGCACGGCGGTAGCACGAAAACTTGGCAAAAGAAAGGCTGAGCTCTTTTCTTGGGGAAGCTGCTGCACAACAGGCCCCAATGTTGGCAACACGCGCAAGGCAATGCGCGCTGCTAAGCCTACAGAAACCCAACGGTCCTGCCCTTCCAGCCATTCTGGAAATTCTTCAGCGGACTGTACCTGCGTCATGCCGTCTTTTATTCCTTTACTTCCCCATAGGGTTGGGAGGATAGCAGGGTTGGGTTTTCTTGTCGATTGGGGAGTGTGAAGGGCGCAACCATCTCCCCCGTCATGCTGGCGCAGGCCAGCATCCAGCCACCCATAAAAGTACCTCAAAGAAAAAACGTGACTCTTGGCCCAAGAATTCCCCCTTGCCGCTCTGCTTTTTTATCCTTATTGTGCAACGTGACGTTTAGCGACGTCTTAGTAGCGGTTTACTGCCCCCGACTGGGCGGTCTTTGTGTGTCTGTAAAACGACATGCAAGGCTTTTTCTATGGTCGGGAGTGGGCTGAATATAACACCCTCGGGAAATAGGTCCGCATGTCTACTAACATGTCGCTAAACTCCCGGTCACCAGAAACTCTGGTGACTGGCGGAGTTAGTGTTAAGGAAAAGCGACATGGACCAAAACCAAGAAAAAAACCAGCAAAATGAACTTTTTATCAACCGTATGCTTGATGCCTTGCGCGATCATTGCGACCCCGTTCGCCCCACAGCGGATGAGCGTGAAAATGGTGCAAGCCTGTGGCGCACCACCACGCCACGGGATTATTTAAACGTTTTAAGCGAGACTTACGGCGATAATCTGGACTGTACCTTGCGCCAACAAATCCATTTTTGCTTAGAAGATGATGAAATGGATATGGCGCTATTTCTCATCCTCGCCCTTGCCCGCCTGCCGATTTATCGCCTTAAGTCAGAGGAGCGCAGGGCGTGGGAGCTTTAGGCGATGTATCTGCATCTGGCTGTGTGTGGACACTGGCCTTCGCCAGTGTGACGGTGGCGCGGTGTGGCAGTGATGCGGTGGGCGATGACGGTGTGACGGTAGACGGTGGGGGTTATTTTTGGACGATGACTTCAACGCCGCCTTCGCCGAACATTTCTTTGGAGGTTTCCATATCTTCTGCCCAGCGCGAGAGGAAATCTTCACTCATGGACTCTCCATCCACGACCACTTGTTTAATGCCGGCCTGAATGATTTTTCTGGCACATCCTGTACAAGGGAAATGGGTGACATAAAGGGTGGAGCCCATGGCCTGTTGGCCTGTGCGTGCAAGGTTGGCAATGGCGTTTTCTTCGGCGTGGCTGGTCCATTTATATTTTGCCGGGCGTTCATGGCGCTCTGGCACATCATCATCCACACCACGGGCAAAGCCGTTATAGGCAAAGGTCAAGGGTGTGCCATCTTCCATCATCACCACCGCACCCACTTGTGTGCTTTGATCTTTGGACCATTTGGCAACCGTGCGCGCCACTTCAATCCCGCGCATATTCCATTTATTTACAGACATTTGTGAATCCCCTTGCTTTTTCACATTCAGTCATCATATTGCTTTCCTTCGTGACGTAAAGGATTATACTCCCTCTATGATGAAAAGTTTGGACAGATACCTTTTTGCACAGCTTTTTGCCGGCTTTGTTATGGTGGCTTTGGCATTGGTTTGTGTTTTATGGCTGACCCAGTCACTTCGCTTTGTCGAAATGATTGTGAACAGGGGCCTTGGTATTGGCATGTTCATCTATTTCACTGCCCTTTTACTGCCCAATTTCCTCACCATCATCTTGCCTGTCGCCCTGTTTGCAGTGGTCACCTTTGTCTATAGCCGTCTCAATATGGACAGAGAACTCCCCGTTATGCGCGCCAGTGGGATGAGCAACTGGATGATCGCCAAGCCTGCCTTGGTGCTGACCACGGTTGTGATGATGGCGTCTTATAGTCTTAATCTATACCTTGTGCCCAAATCTTATGAACTGTTTCGCGAGTTGCAATGGGAATTGCGCCATTCCATGTCTCACCTGTTATTGCGCGAAGGTGCCTTTAACGAACTGAGCAGCAAGGTCACGGTATATGTGCGCGAACGCACCCAAGAAGGCCAACTTCTTGGTATCCTCGTTCATGATGAAAGTGTGGAGGGTCGCCCGGTTACCTTAATGGCAGAACGTGGCGTTTTGGTTGAGGTTGAAGGGTCTGCACGGGTCATTATGTTTGAAGGCAATCGCCAATTGGTGGACCGCCATAGCGGTAAATTCTCCATGCTCTATTTTGATCGCTACACCCATGATGTGCCGATCAAACGCCAAGAAGTCAGTGAGCGCACGCCAGAAGCACGCGAATTGATGGTGCCTGAGCTGTTAGAGCCGGAGAAAAACAGGCTGATTGCGCCCCATGATTATGGAAAATTCATTGTTGAGGGCCATCAACGTATGATCAGCCCATTCTTGTGCCTCTCAAACGCACTGGCTGCCATTATGTTCCTCACTGCAGGACATTTCAGCAGGCGTGGGCAAGGCAAGCGCATTATGCTGGCGGTAAGCGGGGTGATTTTACTGCAAGTGGCCTCATTGGGTATGGCAAATGTTGCCGCCAAAAACCTTAATCTGTTGCCTTTGCTTTATATTGCCACACTCATTCCTATTCCGGTCTGTAGCTTCTTTATGAGCTGGAATAAAAAACGCAACCCCAAGACCATTGCGCGCGAAATCGAATTTGCGCAGCAAGCGCGTGCTGAAAGTTAAGGGAGGCCAAATCATATGATACGTTTAGCCCCCACCCTTTCGATTTATATCGGGCGTCATTTCCTCACCCATTTTGCGATTTTGATGTTGGTCTTTTTAGGGCTGATTTTCCTGATCGATTCTATCGAGTTATTGCGTCGTTCTTCCAACAAAGAAGGCATCACCGCCTTTCTTGCCTTGCAAATGGCGCTTTTAAAGCTGCCCCATCTGGGCCAAGAAACGTTTCCCTTTGCCGTGCTTTTTGCCGGTATGTCGGCCTTTAGCCGCCTGACCAAATCCCATGAATTGGTGGTCACGCGCGCTGCTGGCGTTTCAGCATGGCGTTTTATGACGCCTGCTATTTTGGTTGCCTTTGGTCTAGGGCTCTTCCAGATCATGGTGGTGAACCCGCTTGGTTCAGCCTCCTTGAGTGCCTATGAGCAGATGGAAAGCAAATATTTTGATGGTAAAACCAACCTTTTGAGCCTGTCTGCCAATGGGTTATGGTTGCGCCAAAGCAATCTGGATGGGCAGTCCGTTTTACATTCGCGCTATGTGTTGCAGCAACAAGACAGTGTGGACTTAAATGACGTCACCATCTTTGTTTATAAAGACCGTGATAATTTCTCTCACCGCATCGAAGCCGATCGAGCCTCGCTTGAAGACGGGTTCTGGCATCTTTATGATGTGCAGGTTCATATTGTTGAACAGCCAACAGAGTTTAACGAAGAGCTTTGGTTTGAAACCGACCTGACACTGAATAAAATTCAAGACAGTTTTGCCCCGCCAGAAACCATGTCTTTTTGGTCCCTGCCCGGTTTTATTGACAATATGGAACGCGCAGGCTTTAGCGGCAAACGCCATAAACTGCACTGGCACAGCCTGTTATCTGCGCCCTTCTTGCTCGCTGCGATGATTTTAATCGCCGCAACCTTCACCTTGCGCCATACGCGTAAAAGCGGCACGACCTTTGTGGTTGCGGGTGGTATGCTGACAGGGTTTATCCTTTATTTCTTCTCTGATATCTCCATGGCACTGGCCTTATCGGGTAGCATTCCCGTGCTTTTAGCCGCATGGGCACCAGCGTGTATTTGTCTGTTGCTGGGATGTGCGATGATATTGCACCTTGAAGATGGTTAAAGACTATACTTCTTTGAAAAACTGTATAAATTATACGGCTATAGTAAAAACTCGAAAAAAACGATCCGCCATGATGAACCGCACCTGTTTTAATTTAATGATTTCCCTGTTGTTTACAGGTTTTTTCCTCTTGCCTTTAACTGCAAGCGCGCAAGGGGTTATGCGCATTGCTGCAGTGGTCAATGATGATGTGATCTCCGCCCTTGATCTGGCCCAACGTGTGCGCTTAACAATCGTTACCTCACGCATGCAAGATAGCCCACAAGTGCGCAAACGCTTGGCGTCCAACATCTTGAAATTAATGATTGATGAGCGCCTTAAAGCACAAGAAGCTAAAAAACTTGGCTTTGGAGCAAGCGACGATGAAATCAAAAATGGTCTGGTCGGTTATGCTCAATCACAAAAGATCAAACCGGAAATGCTGGTGCCATTCCTTAATAAAATCGGTGTGGATATTGAGGTTTTAGAAGACCAAGCCATTGCAGAAATCACATGGACAAAAATGCTAACACGACGCGGTGGTGAGCGCACACGTGTGAGCGAAAAAGAGGTTGATGACGCATTTGCCCAGATTCAAGCCAATAAAGGCAAGCCGGAATATCTCTATTCTGAAATTTTCATTCCTGTAGAAGCGCCCTCACAAGACGGGGCTGCGCGCCAGATGAGTGAACGCCTGATCGGTCATATCCAAAACGGCTCTCCCTTTGCAGCCCTTGCACGGGATTTTTCCCAAAGCCCCTCTGCTGCAAATGGTGGTAAGTTAGGTTGGGTCCAATCTGGCAGTATTTCAGCCAATATCGAAGCAGCTCTGCAAGCTATAGAAGAAGGTGGTTATTCCCCCGTTCTTCGCACCCAATCAGGTTATTATATCCTACAGCTTCATAAGATGCGTATTTCAGGGCAAGAAGAGGATGACGAAATCCTTGATGTGGCCCAAGCGGTCTTGCCTTTTGCCCCCAATATGGCAGAGGACCTGCGCAACGCAAAACGTGCCGCAGCGCGTAACCTTGCTTACGAGGCACAAAGCTGTGACAATCTGGTTGAGCTGGCAAAAAAGATTGAAGGTGGACTTGGCTCTCGTTTTGCCAATGTGAAACTTTCTTCCATGCCAGGTGATATCCGCACAGTCTTAAAACCACTTCGCGCCAACCAAATCACAACGCATGAGCAGAAAAACAAGGCCGTACTGGTTTTGATGGTGTGTGAGCGCAAACCCGTCCCAAAAACGCCGGATATTGCCAAGAAAAAACGCCTCAAGCAGCATTTGCGTATGGAAAAAATCGGTCGCGAAAACCGCCGTATCTTGCAAAGATTGCGCCGCAATGCGTTTGTGGATATCCGTCTATGATCCCACCGCTAGCGCTGACAATGGGGGAACCCGCCGGGATTAGCGGGGAAATCACATTAAAAGCATGGCGTGATCACCGGGATAACCTCCCAGCCTTTTTCCTAATTGATTGCCCCCATCGCATCAGTCACATCGCCAATCAATTGGGCTGGACCATTCCAATTTGCCCCATTGAGGACCCTGCCCAAGCAAAAGATGTATTTGTTGATGCGCTGCCCATTCTTGAACATCCCGTTACAGCGGGTGAGCCGGGCATTTTAAGTAAACATAGCGCAAAGCCTGTTATCAACTCTATTGAGCGCGCAGTTGAATTAACCCAAAAGGGTGCAGCAGCAGGGATTGTGACCAACCCTATTCATAAACATAATCTCCATAACGCAGGTTTTAACTTTCCCGGTCATACGGAATTTTTAGCTGATCTGGCAGGCATAAGCACGCCGCCCATTATGATGCTGGCTTGTGATGAGTTGCGCGTTGTGCCCATCACCGTTCATGTCTCTCTCTCTGAGGCAATTAAAGAGCTCACCACTGAGCTGATCATTGAAAAATGCAAGATCACAGCCCATGGCCTTGAGATGCGCGCGGGCATTAAACACCCTCGCCTTGCCCTTGCTGGGCTTAACCCCCATGCAGGCGAAGATGGTGATATGGGGCGCGAAGAAATTGATATTATTGCCCCTGCTGTTAAACAGCTTAAAGCCGAGGGCTTTAATGTAACGGGCCCCTTGCCACCTGATACCATGTTTCACAAAGAAGCGCGCGAACAATATGATGTGGCCATGTGCATGTATCATGACCAAGGGCTTATCCCCGTCAAGACACTTGCCTTTGATCTGGGGGTGAACGTAACATTGGGCCTGCCCTTTATTCGTACCTCACCTGATCATGGTACGGCACTCAATATTGCAGGCACAGGCAAGGCCAGTGAGAATAGCCTATGTGCAGCCATAAAAATGGCAGGTGACATGGCACAAAGACAGAAAGAACAAAACCAATGAGCACAGATACCCTTCCCCCTTTGCGCGATGTCATCGCCAAATATGATCTGGCGGCAAAAAAATCATTGGGTCAGCATTTCCTGCTTGATTTAAACCTGACAGGCCGCGTTGCCCGCGCTGCAGGTGATTTAACTAAATGCACCGTCATTGAGATCGGCCCCGGTCCCGGTGGGTTGACCCGTGCCTTGCTTGCAGAAGGGGCAAAAAAAGTCATTGCGATTGAGCGCGACCAACGCCCCATTGCAGCCTTAAACGAAATTGCCGCCGCCTATCCCGGTCGCCTTGAAATCATTGAAGGCGATGCGCTTGAGATTAATCCTGCCAGCTTGTGTAATGGCCCGAGAAAGATCGTTGCCAACCTGCCTTATAATATCTCCACACAACTGGTTTTAAACTGGCTTGAAAACATCACCGATTATGAGCGCCTGACACTCATGTTCCAAAAAGAAGTGGCGGACCGTCTGGCAGCACAACCACGCAGCAAAGAATATGGTCGTCTTTCAGTTTTGACCCAATGGCTGTGTGATGTGCGCACAAACTTCAATATCAAACCAAGCGCCTTTACCCCACCGCCCAAGGTCATGTCCACCGTGGCAAGCCTTGTGCCCCATGAAAAACCACTTGTTGAAGTGGAACAGGCAAAGCTTGAACGCGTCACCCAAGCCGCCTTTGGGCAACGCCGCAAAATGTTGCGCGCCAGCTTAAAGACTTTAGGGGTCAATGGGGAAGAACTGGCAAAAAAAGCCGGGATCGAGCCCACAAAACGCGCAGAAGAACTTAGTGTTCAAGATTTCTGCGCTTTAGTGCAGGCCTTAGACTAAAGATCACGCTTGGCAAAAAGCTCTTAGTTTTTCAACATCTGCCACATGAAGGGTCGATTTTTGACAATCCACCCCAAGGTCGCGCAGACGCGTGAGCGCACGTGATAAGCTTTCCGGCTTCATCCCAACGCGCGCAGCGATTAAATGCTTATCATAAGGCAACTCCACCGCTCCGCCTTCACTATCTTCAATGAGGGAGAGAAACAAAGTGCCCAGACGTTGAGCGGGAGATTGCGTTTTAAGCTGGATGATCTCACCTTGTAAATCACGATAACGCGTTGCAAGTTTCATCAAAATGGACTTGCTGATATTGGGGTTTGCTTTCAAGTTTTTCAAGAAAGGGGCTCCTTCAATGCGCACAAGGCGTGAGGGTAAGACTGTCTCACAATTAACAGGAAAACGTGCGGAGGCAAACATGGCGGCTTCAGCAAAACTGTTTGGCGCATTATAGACTTCGACGATACTTTCTTCGCCCTCTTCATTGGCGGTAAAAAGCTTCACCCGCCCACTCAGGATGATATAAAAACGATCGGCCTTATCGCCTTGGGAGAACAACAGGCTCCCTTTGGCTTCTTCAATCAAAACGGCAGATTGCAGTAACTCTTCAAGGTCATGGCGTGGTAATCCATGAAAGAAAAGGACTTCTGAAACTTCATCAAGAACGTCAGGGGTTAAAGACTTGCTCATGCCATTTCCCCTTCAATGACCATATCATCAAGACCGCAATATTCCCCAAGGGCTTCAACATCTGCGATCATTATCTGGTTCTTCTTACTTTCAACGCCAATGGCTTTTAATTTTGCCAAAGCGCGAGACAGACTTTCCGGCTTCATCGCCAAACGCGCGGCCAGTAATTTTTTCCCAAAGGGAAGATCAATGGTCACCTGCCCTTCTTCTTTGGTGGTCAGGCCCAAAATATAAGCCCCAAGGCGGCGTGAGGTGTTTTTAAGGTTCAGATCATTGATCTCTTTAACCGCGCCGCGCATTTCAGCAGAAACCCGCGCAAAAACCGCCATCTGAAATTCAAAGCTTTCTGAAAGTAAATCCTGAAAGGCTTTGGCGGGAAGGCGAAAGACTTTGGCCTTTTCAATGGCTTGGGCAGTATTGCAATAAGCCCCGCCATCACAGACTTCAGCCAGACCAAGCATGCGCCCTTTGGTGAGAATATCCACAACGGCTTCTTCACCTTCATTTAAAGACACCGATGTTTTAATGCGTCCGCTAATAATCCATATCACGCCTTGGGCCTCTTGGGCTTCTTTACAAAGCACATCACCTTCTCTCAAGTCTTGAAACTCGCCAAGTTGAGCAATCTTTTCAACGGCGCTTGCGTCAAGGCGCATCAAGATTGGTAAGCGTGAAAGGATGTCCATATTCATATATTTTACACCAAAAAGTCTGTTTTACAGTTAAACACAGCACTATTGTGCAGGCAACAAAGGTAAATTTATGGCACATATATACATATTGTACTTTCCCTTAATCATGGAAAGTCATATGTAATAGGCATTATCAATAAATGATACAAAAGATTTCCCATGGCTAACGAACACCCTTTTGCACAATATATCCGTATCATCGGTAAAGGCCCGCGCCTTTCACGCCCGCTTACCCGTGAAGAAGCCCATGATGCCACCACAATGATTTTAAAGGGTGAGGTTGACCCGGTTCAACTGGGCGCTTTTCTATGCATTTTGCGTGTGCGCTCAGAAGACCCGCAGGAAGGCGCAGGTTTTATCGATGCCGTGCGTGATGATTTAAAGCTTCCCTCATCCCTTCCAAGTATTGATTTGGATTGGCCAAGCTATGCAGGTAAAGCGCGCCAACTGCCTTATTATCTTTTAGCCGCCCTTGCCATGGCCAAAAGCGGGATTAAAATTTTCATGCATGGGGCCGCAGGCCACACCGAAGGCCGCCTTTATACGGAGCAGTCGCTTGAGGCCTTGGGTATTGATCAGGCAAAATCCTTAGAAGATAGCGCACAAAAGCTTAAAGATGGCAATTTCGCCTATCTGCCCCTTAAACAGATCAGCCCTGTCTTACAAGAGATCATCGACCTTAAGGCCACAT
Source organism: Candidatus Terasakiella magnetica (assembly GCF_900093605.1). Classification (NCBI taxonomy): domain Bacteria; kingdom Pseudomonadati; phylum Pseudomonadota; class Alphaproteobacteria; order Rhodospirillales; family Terasakiellaceae; genus Terasakiella; species Terasakiella magnetica. The sequence goes on along the minus strand of NZ_FLYE01000045.1, from coordinate 160,384 downwards.
TGGGCGTGCGCACACCAGTTAATACATTTGCGCGTATGATCAATGCCTTTGATGCACCAAATGTGATGCAATGTATCACCCATGCGGCCTATCGTGAAATTCACCGCGATTGTGCGGACCTTTTGGGCCAAAAACGCATGTGTGTCTTTAAAGGTGAAGGCGGCGAGATTGAACGTCGCGCTGCCAAGCCTGTAAATGTACAATATCTCATTAATGGCGAGCGTTTTGATGAAGAATGGCCCGCCGTCCTTGAGGCTGAGCACGCCGCCCACGATACAGAAATGGATATCAGCCGCCTAAAAGACATATGGGCAGGCAAAGATACGCACCCTTACGCCATCTCAGCCATTACAGGTACCATTGCCATTGCCTTGCGCTTAATGGATAAAGCCAGCAACCCGGCACAAGCCCAAGAAGAAGCGGAAAAACTATGGGGTGCGCGTAACATGGATAAAATTCCTTATGCCTGATCCCCAAACACAAAAAGGCCATGTCGTGCTTGTGGGTGCGGGCCCCGGTGACCCGGACCTTTTAACCCTGCGCGCGCTAAATTATATCCAAAAAGGCGATGTGATTGTGCATGACCGTCTGGTCAGTGATGACATCCTTAGCCTCGTGCCTGAAGGGGTGGAAAAAGTATTTGTCGGTAAAGCGCCCGGGCGACATATCCTTAAACAAGATGAGATCAACGACCTTTTGGTGGAACTTGCTAATAAACACAAGCTGATCATCCGCTTAAAAGGCGGGGACCCTTTTGTTTTTGGTCGCGGTTCTGAAGAAGCGGAATATCTTTTAAAACATGGGATTTCCTATGATGTTGTGCCCGGTATTACAGCCGCGGCTGGTTGTGGTGCGGCTGCACGCATACCACTAACCCACCGTGGCATGGCGCGCAGTGTGCGTTTTATTACGGGCCATCATAAAGAAGGTCATGGGCTGGATATTGACTGGGCTTCGCTTGCTGATCCTGAAATGACAGTCGTGATTTATATGGGGCTTAAAAACCTCAATAACATCGTTGCCAATATGGTTCAGGCCGGACGTGCACCAGACACCCCGGCTGCCATTGTTGAAAATGGCGCAACAGATAAACAGCGCATTGCCTATACCACGTTGGGGAACTTACCCACCACGCGCCTTGAAGGGAATTTTAAGCCCCCCTCTTTATTAATCGTCGGCCAAGTAGTTGAGGTTGCCAAAATATTGAACAATGATTGAGCGTTTAAAACAAACCACATTGATCATTGCCGGACATGGCTCCAGCAAAAGCCCCAATCAGGCCCGGCCTGCGCGCAAACATGCCGCCCATATTGCCAAGAAGGGCCTTTTTGCTGATGTTAAAACCGCCTTTTGGAAAGAAGACACCCGTTTAAAAGACGTGCTTGAAGGCGTCTTAACCCCCGAAGTGGTGATCGTGCCCAACCTTGCCTGTTCAGGCCATATCAACAAGGTGGTCATTCCGCGAGAAATGGGCCTTAAAGGCGAGCTTACACAAACAAATACTCAACGCATCCATCTGTGCAAACCCGTTGGTGAACATGAGGGCTTACCCGCCCTTATTGCCAAGCGCTTAAAAGAAGTGATGCAAGAGCGCGACCTTGCCCCAAAAGACACCACCGTCTTTCTTGTCGCCCATGGCAATCCCAATCCTGATCGCCCGGCTTCGCATGACACGACTGTCATGATGGCAACGCGCATTTATCAGCATTATCCCCTCCATGCGATCCTGCCCGCTTTTTTAGAGGAAAAACCTTTCTTAAAAGGCTGGAGCAAGCGCACGACCACAAAAAACATTATCGTGCTGCCTTTTATGATTGCGGCAGGCACCCACGGTGCGCGCGATGTCCCCCGTTTTATCGGCGTTGAGCCCACTGAAAAACAAAGTATGGAGATGCGCGAGAACGCCATCCCCGCTGGCCCGTTTGAAGTTGAGGGTCATCACCTTTGGATCATGCGCGCCATGGGCTCACATCCCACCATCGCTGATTTTATTGTTGATATCGCTGAAGAACGTCTCTCAGAAGTTCCTTACTAGGTCCTGACCCTAGATTACTTTGGTTCTTGGCCCAAACCTGCGCAAAGTGCGAGATAAACTTTACCCACGTCTGATCCATAGAATGTATTGGCAAGGATACCATGTTGGTCCTTATCCTTGGCTTGAGCAATCAATTGCTCAAACTCTTTAAAGTAACGGTTTACGTAGGTTCTAAAGTCTTCATGGTCACGGTAGGTATCTTTTAGGGCATTCAGCTTGTTGCGGTCTTTAAGCCCGGCAAGTTTACGCACAAAGATGGAACGATCCCCACGGGTAAAGCGACGCCATTCATCCTCAGTAATCCCGATCTCAAGCTCACGGGTGATATCCACACCAAGAGATTGAAGCGATTCAACAACAAAGGCATGACGACGCATAAATTCTTCGGTACCTGCCTTGCTGTCCACTGCTTTCAAATCCATGGAAAGCTGCTTGGCATGTTTGTTTGCATCGCTCATAGACTTGGTCTGTTTTTCAAGCTCCTTGGCAGCGCCATGGGCCTCATGGGCAGCATCAGACCATGTTTTGCGCAAGAGTTCTGAGCGTTTTTCCAGGTTCTCATCCCATGCACCGAGTTTTTCCATGGCAAGGTCAGAGACTTGTTGAACATCACTGGCGCGCTCTTCAAGCCCGTCCGTTGCCTTGCTGATCTCAGACACAGTCTGGTTCATGGTGCCGGCAAGCTCATCCATCTGCTGGCGAACAGCGGCGCCTGCAATATCAAAGCCTTTCCTGATTTCTTTCGCCCCATCTTGTGCTGCACGTGTTTTGCGCTCAATCGATTTACTGACTTGATCAAGCTGTTGCGAAGAACGCTCCCCTGCAGACAGCACTTCCTTGGCACGCTCTTCCAAGTGATCAGCAGCTTGAGATATATCCAGATGGATTTGTTCTGCGGCATTTGACACCAGTTCAGAACGATCACGAATAATCTCACCAGCCTTATCCACACGTTGAGCTGCTTTTTCAGAACGCCCTTCAATTTGCGTCACAAACTCCTGCATGGCCGAGATTGCATCTTTCATCTGAGTGATGCTTTGATGGGTGACTTCTTCCACATGATCGCCGCTGCGTTCCATATTATGGGTAACAGCCTGCATTTCAGCATTTGCCGTTTCACTGGCGGCTGTTGCATCACGGCTGATGATTTGCATTTTCTGCGCCATTTGTGACATGAGCGTTGCCGCACGGGTCATGGAGGTTGAGATATTATCTGTGCGATAATCAAGCTCGTCACCAAGTTGGTTAACCCGTGAAAGGGCATTATCAGTTACATCATTAACCTTGTTTTTCTGGCGATCCAACTCTTCAGAAACCATCACCACCTGATTGCGCGCATCGGTCACAGCCGTGGTCATATCAGCACCACGTTTTGATAAGATCTCACCCATTTCAAAGAGGGTGCCTTGCGCGCCTTCAGCTAGCGCATCAAGCGAGACCAGATGATCTTTCAAATCTGTCCCCATCTTGGTGAGCCGCTCAGAAGTTTGCTCAGTTGCTGCCAAGGCTTGTTGGGTTTCTTTTTGCGTAACCTCACTCACGTTCGTGATTTGATGTGACACATGATCGGCAGATTGCGACATGCGCAGGGCTTGTTCTTCCAAATCAGCCGTGGCTTTTTCAACGCTCTCCACAACACTTTCAGCCTGCGTGCCCACACGTTGCACGCGTTTGGTCAGGCTCACACCCGCATCTTCAACACGGTGTTCCATATCCATAACCGTATCAGCCAAAGTTGCCCCAGCCTGATCTGCCACTTCATTGACACGCAAGGCATGGTTTTCCAAGCCTTCACCAATTTCAAAGATGCGCTTACCTGCATCTTCAGTGGCATTCATCATCGCATCGCGTTGGCGTTGGAAGCCAGAACCGACCAGCCCCATAAGCTTCGCTGCCCGATCAGACGCGCCTGCCATTTCATGACCACTTTGGCGAATAGAAGATTGCGCTTGTTCAAGCTGCTTGGCAGTTTGTTCGGCTGTTGTCTGCAAGACAGCGGTTTGATCATCCAGACGCTCAGAATAACCTTCCATTTGATTGGCAGCAGCATCGGCTGTATTTTTCAGGGAACGTGTACTGGTCTGCAGGGTCTTATCCATATCATGCAGACGTTCCACTGTTCTGGCACTTACTTGGTCAAGCTCAACTGTGCGGCCCTGCAAGGTCTCACTCACCGTGCCCATACGTTCCGCGGCTTCACTGGAGGCTTTATCCAGACTACCTGCATGATGAGATAGGCGACGCCCGGCTTCCGCCAGTGCATCGCGCGAGGCCAATGAGGTTTTTTGCAAACGCTCATGTTGCTCAGAAATTTCACCGCCCAAGGATTTCAGATTAATATCTACATCATGGGCGCTATCGCGAATTTCATCCATACGGTTGATGAGGTGATCCGTCTGGATTTGGGCTTTTTCACCAAGAAGGGTGACTTCTTGCGCGCTACGACGCAAGCCTTCTGTCGCCATATCAATACTATCCACACCCTTATCGCTCAATATCGTTAAGTTTTGTGAGCCATCATGAAGGGCAGCACTTACATTTTGGATACGGCTGGCTGCATTGGTGGCAGAATCGATCAAATCAAGAGAACGTTTTTGCAGCTGAATACCCGCATTTTGCAGACGCTGTTCAGACATGTCAGAAAGCTCGTCCAGCTCATCCATACGTGTGCGTAAAACTTCACCAGTGCCTTGAAGCTGTTGGCGGGTTTCCTCACCAATCATTTCCATATCACGACCAGCTTCTTTGATTTGTTCATCAACCTGCTTGATATGTTCAATCGCTATATTGGAAGCACTTGTGGTTTTCTGCGTTGTTTCATGAACCGCATCATTGAGCTTGCCTGTGCGATCCAAGGCGCGTTCAGTCGCTGCGTCCAGCTCGCGCGCTTGTTGGCGAAAACCATCTGATGTTGCGCGCATGCCCATCAATGAATTATCCGTTGAGTTCATCAATTGCTGGGCGCTATCTGTTAATGTGTCGCGCATATCGCGCACACGATCACTCACATGGTCAGCGGTTTTATTAAGCTCGCCTGTTTGTGCAGATAGATTATCCTGAATTTGCCCCGTCTGGGTTTGGACCAGTTCAGCCGTTGCATTAAGCTCTTTAAGCTGGCGCTCAAACGCCTCGCCCATGGCCTCGCCCTGTTCACGCGCATCATCCGTATTCTTGCGAAGCTTAAGGGTATGATCGGCCAATGACTTGGCACTGTTTGTGATACGGTCTGCGGCTTCATCAGCGGCCCTGCTCACATCTCCCATGGTGGTAGACAGAAGTTCACTTATTTCTTCACTGCGACCCTTGGCATTTTCATAAATAGTTTCTAAGGCCTTACCTTCGCGTTGGAAGATCGAGGCTGTTTCTTTGGTTTTATTAACCACCCCGTCAGATACACGGTCAAGGTCTTGAGAACGGCGCTTTAAAGTTTCGGCAATATCTTCGGTTCGGCTAGAGGCACGCTCAGATACATTGACCAAATCATGAGCTTGATGGTGCAGCACATTGCCGACTTCGCGCGCACGATCAATCGCGCGATCAGAAACATTTAGCAGATCTTCAGCTTGGCGGCGAAGTGTATCTTCAGCCTCCTTCGCCTTGATATCCGCCTCGTTTGAGACTTCAGAAAGTTCCACACTGCGTGAGCGCAAAAGGTCATGGATTGCACGAGAGCGCACCAGCGCATCTTCTGAAGCACGGGTTAATTCTTGGGTTTGTCCACGAAGGGAGTCTGTAATGGAACGCACGCGCTCTTCTGCATGTTCAGATGGATAGACCATGCGACGCAGATACCAGCGCAAAGCCTGACTTTCATTTTGAAGCAGGCGGGAACGTTCCAGATAAGCTGCGATTAGCCATAACAAGGCAAGCGGGGTTACAAGACCAGCTGCCAGCCCGCCAATCTCATGGGGCATTAATTCAGTTAGGGTCGACCAGCCAAAATAGGTTTCAATATAATCATACGATCCATAAACCCAGCCGGCGGTTAAAAGCGCAGCCATAATGGAAAGCAGGCGATAGCGCACATAAAATGGCGCGGTCCAATCTTCCGCCGCCAGTTCTTCCACATCGACCATACGGTCGCCATCTTCCAACAAATACTCTTTTTGCAAAGGTGAAAGCTCAGGCATTTCTGCCTTTCCTTCATCCGTTACCTCAGAAGAATTTGCCGTTTGATTATCTGCATCAAAAGCAACCTCAATTGAGCTGCCTTCACGTTTAGAACCGTCGTTACCCATTATGCCACTCTAGCCAAAATTTTATCGGCGTCGAAAAAATGCCTCACACCCGTTCATATTTTCTTTGCACGTGATCAAAACGTCATTTACGATACATAGTCACGAAAAAGACAACTTTTAAGACCTATTCTTTCTGTCACCCCTAAAGGCAAAGTCAAAGAAAATGCGAACATTAAGAAAATATACATGTTTTTCAGCAAAAATACATAGTTTTGCATTCATTTTTTCAATTTTATTTTCATATGCGACTCCGCAGTTTTCTCAGGCTTTTGCCGAAGATAAGAAAGATCAAATAGAAATCTTTAAAGCCCCCTTGACCCCTGAAGCCATTGAAGGCGAGTTCCTCGTCCATTTCAAAAATGATAAATCATTGAAATCAATGGCAAAAGGAATGAAACCCACCTGGGCCAGCAAGCTTGGAAAAGGTGTTGAGATTGACACCAGCCTTTCCACATTCAACATCGCCCATGTAAAAGTTGCCAATCCGGCCTCTTCAGGCCAATGGGACAATTTGGCAGGCATTATGTCTTCTGATCCCAATGTGGAAGCGGTTGAGCCAAACTACCTTTATCACGCCACTGCCAGCCCGACCAATGATGAATATATTGATGATCTTTGGCATCTCAATTCAGTCTCTGCCTTTAAAGCGTGGGACCGCTTGCCGAAACAAGAAAACGGCAAAGACATTATTGTTGCCGTTGTTGATACGGGCATTCAGCTTAACCATGAAGATTTAAAGGGTCATATCTGGAAAAATACAAAAGAGATTCCGGGCAACCTTGAAGATGATGATGGCAATGGATATGTGGATGATCTCACGGGCTGGAATTTCCACGATAACAACCAGATGCCTTATTCCCATCTTAACCCTATTCCGGTTGCCAGTATCGACCCAGACACAGGGCGCTTTAAATGTAGCGGTCATCCAACCAAAAAAGATTATGAAATTCACGGCACCCATGTGGCGGGCATTATTGCCGCAGCACAAAACAACAATATAGGTGTAGCTGGTGTCTATAACCGTATTAAAATCATGCCCTTAAAGGCCCTTGGCGGTCCTTGCGGGTATGGCGATAGTAAAGCAATTTTAAGGGCCGTTCTGTATGCCTATGTCCATGGGGCCAAAATCATTAATATGAGCCTTGGCGGCTATGCCCATTCAGAAATGGCCCAAAGGGTCTATGAGTTTTTAAGTAAAGAAGGTGTCCTTGTTGTTGCCGCAGCAGGCAACGCACAAAACAACAATGATGGACGTTATAAAAGCTATCCGGCGAGCTATCCAGCAAATGGTATTTTAAGCGTTGCCGCAACAGATAGCCAAGACCACCTTGCGGAATTTTCAAACTATGGCAAGCGCGGCGTTGACCTTGCCGCCCCCGGCGTGAAAATCCTCAGCACCGCCCCGCGCGACATTAAAAAAGACTGGCCGCAAAGCAATTATATTGCCCTTTCTGGCACCTCCATGGCTGCCCCGGTTGTGAGTGGGGCTGCGGCTATTTTGCTCGCACAAAACCCGAAACTAAATAACATCCAGCTGAAAAACATGCTCATGTCTGGCACCGACAAACTCACCAATCTAAAAGGTAAAGTCCTTACTGGTGGGCGCCTAAACATCGCCAAAGCCTTGAGCCAAAGAACAGTTGTGACAAAGCAAAAAAAGAACGAGCGCACACAAAGACAAGAGCCCACCCCTGAAATGCAATCCAGCTCCGGCCCCGCCTCGGTTGGTGGCATTCGCATTTTTGATAGCCGCACAGGCAGTGAAGAGCGTATGAAATGGTAGGTTTTTCCTTGCATCCGAGCGCGTGAAATCGCAATATCCGCAATTGAGTTAATTTTTTTGCGAATAAAGTACGAGTTGATGGGCAAACAAGGGCAAATCCATAGTCTCAAGCATTCTTTAAAGCTTGGGGTTTCCTTAGGTATCTGTATGTGCCTAAGCCAAGGTGTGTGGGCGCAAAACACATTTGACCCGTTTGCCCCCAACACCGTTGCGCCAAGTGAGCCCATGGCCGCCCCAACTGCGCCAACACCAGTGGCCCCAAAGCTGCCACCACGCCCCGTAAAGCCCAGCGCCCCCGAGCCAGCACCTATTGTTGAAACCATCACGGTTGAGCCGACACCTGTTACCCAAGCTCCATTGAGTGTTGAGGCTGCACCTACCCCTACTGTAAAACTCGCTGAACCTGTTGTTGAGACACCAAGTTCAGAACCGTCTTTACTGGATAAATTGAGCAAGATTTTTGATCGGGTCGAGGAAGCTGAACCAGAAGCTGTTGTTGAAGAAGCACCTGAACCTGTAATCCTTGAAAAAGCACCAACACCAACGCCTGCGCCAACACCCACTCCCACACCTGAGCCCGTTGCTGTAAAACAAGTTGAAGCGCCCCTGCCCTATAGCGTGCCAGCAGACCCCAGTGTAACCGACCCATTTGCCCCAAATGCTTTGGCCCCACAATTGCCAGCAGACGTACCACTTGCCCCACAACCAACTCCGGTTTATGTGGAAAAGCCAAAACCAGAAGTAATTGTTGAAGCGCCAAGAGTAAGCGAACCTGTTGCTGAGCCCGTTATTGTCGAGGTCGAAAAAGAAGAAGAGCCTGAACATAAAAAAGAAGTCGCACAGGCAGAAGAAGCGACCAAAAACGAGCCTTCTTTCTTTGATCGTTTAAGCAATCTGTTTAGCTCTTCTGAAGAAGAAAAGCCTGAAGAAACCGTTGAGGATATCAAGTTTGTTGAAAAGGCACCTGAAGCCGTGCCTGAAGTCACGCCTGAACCCGAACCGACCCCTGAACCTGCTGTTGAGCTCACCAAGAATGAACCAGCTTTAGAGCCCTCGCTCTTTGATCGCCTTGGTAAGATGTTCAAACCAGCCGAGCAGGAACAGCCCGTAGCCACAAGTGTTGCAGATGAAGAGATTAAATCGGAAAAAGCTGATCTGGATGAAATCTTTGAAGAAGTCACCTCTCACCCCATAAAAGAAACCGAGCAGGTTAAAGCTCAGCCGCAGGTTATTGAAGAAACACCCGCCACAGATGAGCCTTTTTCAAGCCAAACTGTTGCCCCGTCTCTGCCTAGTGAGCCCCCTGTTGTGGAGCCACCTGTAACAACAGTCCTTAACGAAGAACCAAAACCCGGTCTCTTTGATAAGATTGGCAATCTCTTTACAACAGAAAAACCTGAGACTGAAAGCGTTGCTCAAGAAATTGTAGAACCTGTTGAACAAACTGAGCCCGCTCAAGTCATCGTTAAAGAAGAAGCGCCTGTTAAAGCCATTGAAGAAGTTAAGGTCGAGCAAACAGATCAAAAAGGCTTCTTTGATCGTGTTGGTGACTTCTTTAGCCCAAAAGACAAAGAGCCCGCCCCAAGCGTTGAAGAAACGCCACAAGCTATTGAGCAGGTTAAATTGCGCGAACAACCTGCTACGCCTGAATATAAGCCTGTTGAGATAGAAAAACCGGACAATCCTTTTGCCGCACAAAGCGTGGCACCAGACATTCCTTCTGCACCGCCTGTTGTTGAAAAACAAGCTCCAACAACACAAGAAGAACCTGAGTCCAAAGGGCTGTTCGACAAAATCGGCAATATGTTTGGCGAGGAAGAAAAAGAGCCTGAACCTCAAGAAGTTGCGAAAGCCGTGCCTGAAGGTGAAGGCTTCTTCGGGCGCATGAAAAACCTCTTTAAAGATACCTTTAATGAAGCAGAGCCTGAAGAGCGCCATATCCTCATTAAAGAAAAAGAACCTGTACAAAAAGAAGAGGTTAAAAAACCTGTCGAGCCTGTTGTTATCAAGGTAGAAAAACCAAAACCTATCGACCAGCGCTTACTTAAGGCAAACTTGGGGCTTGGGCGCGATATTACATTGGGCCAAGGTGATGATGAGCTCAGCAAAAAGGCAAAATGCTTCACCAAAAACCGTGGCACCATTGCTTTTTGCATCACCCCTACCCGTTGGCCAAACAAGATCAGTCATTATTTTGATGTTTCAAGCCACCTTTATCGTGGGCGACAAGGTATTGTCCAGTTTGATGGCAGCATCGCCACGCGTGTCTTTAGCATGTTTAAGACCGATGGTTTTGATGAGATCATCAAATATTACGAAGATAAATACGGCCCTGCGACCAAGGCCTTTGTGCGCAAAACCCGCACCCTTAGAAAAGGTATTATCCAAAACCCCACTTACGTCTGGCGCAAAGACAACCCGGATGAAGGATTGGTCGAAGTCTTTGAAATCCGCAAAATTGCAGATATTCGCGGCTCCATCCCCGATATGGAACGCGGGGCAATCCGGGCTTATTTTGAAGGTGCGCGAGAGATCTTCTCTCTCACCTCTGATCTTGATTATATGAAGCTGAAATAACAGAAACTTAAATATTTCATTAAATATTGAAATATAGAATAAAGCAGAGTATAATCCTTCTTATGGATCAAGAAATCGCAGTTAAAAGATTAGGTGAGCTCGGCCACAACACGCGAATGTCTGTGTTTCGCCTGCTGGTCAAAGCAGGTGACAAAGGCCTTCCCGTTGGAGAGGTTCAAAAAAGGCTGGAAATCTCAGCCCCCAATCTGTCTCATCACCTACATCGCTTAATTGCTGTTGGACTGGTCAAACAAGTCAGAGAAGGCCGCACATTGCACTGTTTTGCCCAACTAGACGCCCTTCATGACGTCATGGGCTTTTTAGATGCGGAATGCTGCACTCTTTAATCTGTATTTTTTTACCCAGTTATTTCAATAATTGTGGAAATATTTAAAGGTGTGATTATGGATATCACCGGGATCATCGAGTTCCTTCAAAGCCCTGAAGGGCTTGAAATGCTCAATCAAAGCGCTTCTATGTTTGTAGAGCTCTTCTTGGAACTGACCGTTTTATTTTTGGTCATCAGCTATAGTGTGGCTTTGTTAAACCAGAAACTCCCTGCTGAAAAAATCCAGCGTATCTTGGGCGCACAAAGTGGTCACGGCTATTTCAGGGCTGCGGCCTTAGGCGCGATCACGCCCTTTTGCAGCTGTTCAACCATTCCCATGCTGGTGGGGCTCCTAAAGGCACGCGCAGGCTTTGGCCCGACCATGACCTTTTTATTCACCTCCCCGCTGCTTAACCCCATCATCATTGCCCTTTTCATCCCGGTGCTAGGACTTAAAGTGACCATTGCCTATGGGGTACTGGCCTTGAGCATTTCCCTTATTGCGGGGGTCTTACTACAGCATTTTGGTTTTGAAAAATATATCAACCCAGAACTTCTGGAAGATAAACCCACCTCGTGCTGTAATAGCGGATGCGGCAGTAAACCCGTAAAAGAACCAACCCTCTGGCAAAAGGCATGGGTGGAATGCTGGTCCTTATTTAAACAGATGTTTCCCTATATGGTCATTGCTATGCTCATCGGCGCACTTGTCCATGGCTTTGTCCCAGCCGAGTTCTTTAGCCAAGCTGCTGGCCCTGATAACCCGGCGGCCATCCCCACAGCGGCGGTTATCGGCATTCCGCTTTATGTACGTGTAACAACGCTTTTACCCTTGGCAGGTTCCTTCGTTGCCAAAGGGGTGAGTATGGGAGCTATTATCGCCCTTGTTATTGGCAGTGGCGGAGCCAGCCTGCCCGAAGTCATCTTGTTGAAAAAGCTGTTTTACTGGCCGCTTTTACTAGCTTTTTTACTGGTGATTTTTTCAATGGCAGTGATTGGCGGTTTCGTCTTTAACCTGTTCATCATTTAAAATGAAAAACGCCATTTCCTCAATTTAAGGAAATGGCGTTTTTAAAATTTAAGACGCTGCTTTTGCCAGACGCCTTCTTTCCCTTAGGGAAGAGACCGTCCTGCGACCATCCCCTGTGGGCTGATAGAAGGTTGTCATCTCCGCCTGTGCATCCAGCCAAGTTTGCAAGGCTTTTTGGTCATCTGCTTCAATTTCATATGCATCAAAACCACAACGGTTCATCAAGAACAATTGGTCATGGGACACATCACCAATCGCACGAATTTCACCTTCAAACTTATGACGCTCCCGCAGTAGGCGTGCATAGCTATAAGCACGCCCATCACCAAACACAGGGAAATTAAGCGCGATGACCTGAAAGAAAGTCAGGTCCGCAAAAATTGCTGAGGGGTTTTCATCACTTTGCAGGATTAAACCAAGGTTGTCCCCACGTGCGAGCAACTCTTCGCGTTGATCTTGCCAACGCGCAAGCGTAACGATGATATCACCTTCAGGTAAATCCGCATCATCTGCCACAAAGGTCCAGCTGTCTTTAACGACAAGGTTGTTTTTAACGAGCGCCATAAAGAGCCTCCTTAAAGGGTTGTTCACCGACACGGTCAAAGGCATCAAGGAAGGTTTCTTCCTTGCTTTCACGCAAAGAAATATACGTATTTACAACAGTTTCAACCGCATCAACGATCTCATCTGTTGAGAACCCGGCCCCAACAATTTTACCGATATTGGCATTTTCATCAGCGCGCCCGCCAAGGGTAACCTGATAAAATTCCTGGCCTTTCTTATCCACACCCAAAATGCCGATATGACCAACATGGTGGTGGGTACAAGCGTTGATACAGCCCGAAATCTTGACCTGAATTTTACCAATATCATGCTGGCGATCCAACTCACCAAAACGCTCACTAATGCGCTGTGCAAGCGGGATAGAACGAGAATTGGCCAGCGCACAATAATCAAGCCCCGGACAAGCAATCAAATCCGTAATCAAACCAGAGTTTGGTGTTGCAAGGCCTTGTTCTTTCAGCTTTTGCCACAGAACATACAGATCATCACGTTTTACATGGGCAAGAACAAGGTTCTGCTCGTGGGTTGCGCGAATTTCACCAAAGCTATATTGGTCTGCAAATTCCGCCAATGCATCCATTTGGACATGGCTGATATCACCGGGAATGCCGCCAATGGGTTTCAGTGAAATATTAGCAATGGCATAGCCTTGTTGCTTATGTTCTTTCACATTATTTTGTACCCAATAGGCAAATTCCTGATCTTCCTGAACTTTTTCAGAAAATGTCGGGTTCAAGCTTGGCAATACTTCAAAGGCAGGTGGTGTGAAATGCGCGCGCATTTCTTCCAGCTCATCTTGTGGCAATTGCAAAGCACTGTCACGAATGGCTTCCCATTCTTCTTCCACAAGTTCGCCAAACTTATCAGCGCCAATTTCATGGACCAGAATTTTGATACGGGCTTTATATTTGTTATCGCGACGGCCGAACTGGTTATAAACCCGCAAGATCGCTTCAAGATAAGATAGCAGGTCTTCTTTAGGCAAAAACTCACAGATGGTTTTACCAATCATGGGCGTGCGACCAAGGCCACCGCCGACCATCACTTCAAAACCAAGTTCACCTTGATCATCACGGCGAATACGCAGGCCGATATCATGGATTGCAACAGCGGCGCGATCGGTTGGTGAGCCCGTAACTGCCATTTTAAATTTACGCGGCAGATAGGTAAACTCAGGATGCATGGTTGACCATTGGCGGATTAGCTCACACCAAGGGCGCGGATCTTCCAGCTCATCAAAAGCTGCCCCGGCATATTGGTCAGACGTGGTATTGCGAATACAGTTACCACTGGTCTGCATGGCATGCATCTGCACTTTAGAAAGGTCTGTCAGGATATCTGGCAAATCAACCAGCTTGGGCCAGTTAAACTGGATATTCTGGCGCGTGGTAAAGTGACCATAGCCTTTATCATAAGTGCGCGCGATATAAGCAAACTGGCGCAATTGCGTACTGTTCATCGTGCCATAAGGAATGGCGACACGCAGCATATAGGCATGGAGCTGCAGATAAACACCGTTCATGAGACGTAGTGGGCGGAATTCTTCTTCACTCAACTCACCACTTAAGCGACGGTTCACCTGACCACGGAACTGTTCGACGCGTTCGTCAACCAGCTTTTGGTCATATTCGTCATACTTATACATTAATCTCGATTCCTTATTTATTTAGCTTGATAGCCAAGATCGGGGCGCACAGAAGGACCTTTTGTGCGAATCATTTCACGGTAACGAACAGGAACAGGCTGAGTGCCTTCCTGTTCAACATCAATGAGATAAGGCCCAACAACAATCAACTGATTCGCATCATCAGATGCGCGCTCAAGTAGTTTTTCGCTTTCATCGCCATTTTCGACGATTTCAGCCTTAGAAATATCATTGTACCATTGACCATCACTTGCGTAAAAAACAGCAAGGCCATCGTCCAGACGATTAGCGGTTACGACTTGGTTAGCCATTAATAAAAGCCTCAGTTTATCTTCATTTCCATAGCGCAGAACGCTAAACTGAAGCCTATATGAGCCCTTTTACCTAATTAGTCAATATTTTTTGTTATTTATTTTTATATAACAAATTATTTCGGTACTTCAAAAGACTTGCCTCTTATTTCAATATCCCTCTTGATTCCAAAGCCCTTTTATTAGTACCCTATTTCCTACCCTTAAGGAATAATACTAGGATAATAATTAAGTGGCCGCGATAAACGTATATCTTGTAGATGACGACCAAGACCTCTTGGACTATTTGGAAACTGCAATGACGACAGATCAACGCAAGGTCCATACCTATGCGTCTGCCAGCCAGTTTCTTTCCCAAGTCGATAACATCCCTCAAACCGGATGTGTCGTCCTTGACGTCAATATGCCGGAAATGGACGGGCTTGAGCTTCAAAAGAAACTCAATGAAATGAAGTTTCCCCTGCCTATTGTATTCCTGACTGCACATGCCGAAGTGCCTATGGCGGTTCAAGCCATGCAAGCTGGCGCGGTTGATTTTATCCAAAAGCCGGTACAGCCAGATGAGTTAATTGCCTGTGTGGATCGCGTCAGCGGCACACCGCAAAAAAACCTCCCTTCTGCAGAAGAAGCCGAGATCGTTAAAAAAACGGTTGATGAACTTACACCGCGTGAGCGCGAAGTGATGGATTTGATTGTTAAAGGTGCCTCTAACAAAGAAGCGGCTCAATCCTTAGACATCAGCCCACGCACCGTGGAAATTTATCGCGCAACCGTCATGCGTAAAATGGATGCACCGAACCTACCAGACTTGGTACGCAAAGCCATTGCCATTGGCATGTAACTTCAGCCTTTTGCCTTCTGGTAAAAGCGCGTAATTTTCTTGCAATACCACTATCCCCCTTGCGCAAGCGAGGGGCTATTGCTGCCAAGTCCGTCTAATTCCCAAAAAAGTGCGAAGAATAGGGCCAATGGTCCTTATATCTCTTGACATTTGCCCCTCTTAAATGCGATTTCACGCTGTCCAGATTATCATAATCTGATGACCCCTTGAAATTCATGCAAAAGAGACGAGCGAAAGATGCATCCCTATCGCACACATAAATGTAACGAACTGCGCCCTGAACAAGAAGGTGACATTGTTCGCCTTTCCGGTTGGATTCACTCTAAACGTGACCACGGTAACCTCCTGTTCATCGATTTGCGCGATCACTATGGCATGACACAATGTGTCATCGATGTGTCCTCCGATCTTTTCCCAATCGCTGAAGGCGCACGCGTTGAAAGCGTGCTGACCATCACAGGTAAAGTGGTTAAGCGTACAGCTGAAACCGTTAACCCTGATATGCCAACAGGCGCGATTGAAATCTACATCAGCGAGCTGGTCCTTGAATCAGCTTGTGACGTGCTGCCCATGCAGGTTGCCGGTAACGAAGAAGCTGGTGAAGAAATTCGCCTGCGCCACCGTTTCTTGGACTTGCGCCGCGAACAACTGCACAACAACATCAAGTTACGTTCTAAAGTAATCTCTGAAATCCGCCGCTTGATGACGGATCAGGACTTCATGGAAATCCAGACACCTATCCTGACCGCCTCTTCACCAGAAGGTGCGCGTGACTATCTGGTGCCTGCACGTAACCATCCGGGTAAATTCTATGCCCTGCCACAGGCTCCACAACAGTTTAAGCAATTGTTGATGGTGTCAGGCTTTGACAAATATTTCCAGATTGCCCCCTGTTTCCGCGATGAAGATGCACGTGCGGACCGTTCACCGGGCGAATTCTACCAACTCGATTTTGAAATGGCTTATGCAACACAGGATGATGTGTTTAATGCGATTGAGCCAATCATGCATGAAATCTTCACCAACTTTGGTGGCGGTCGTGAAGTTACACCACTTCCTTTCCCGCGTATTCCTTACAAAGAATCCATGCTCAAATACGGTAACGACAAGCCGGACCTGCGCAACCCATTGATCATCACTGATACAACTGAGCCGTTTCGTGGCTCTAACTTCGGTCTCTTTGCCAAATTGGTAGATCAGGGCAATGTGGTTCGTGCCATCCCCGCACCCGGTGCAGCAACTCGCCCACGTAGCTTCTTTGACAAGCTAAACAACTGGGCACGCGATGAAGGCAAAGGTGGCTTGGGCTACATTGCCATTGCTGAAGACGGCACACAAAAAGGCCCAATTGCCAAAAACCTTGGTGAAGAACGCGTTCAGGCAATCTTGGATGCTTGTGGTCTAGGTAACGGCGATGCAGTCTTCTTTGTCTGTGGTAAAGAAAATGATGCGGCTGATTTTGCAGGCGTTGTGCGTACCCGCGTTTGTGACGAGCTGGAACTGCTGGACGACAGCAAATTCGATTTCTGCTGGGTTGTTGACTTCCCAATGTACGAATTAAACGAAGAAACGGGTAAAATCGATTTCTCTCACAACCCGTTCTCTATGCCACAAGGCGGTATGGAAGCGCTTGAGAGTAAAGACCCGCTGGATATCCTTGCATGGCAGTATGACATCGTTTGTAACGGTATTGAGCTGTCTTCTGGTGCTGTGCGTAACCACAAACCGGAAATCATGTATAAAGCCTTTGGTTTGGCAGGTTATGAGCCTGAAGTGGTTGAAAAAGAATTTGGTGGCATGTTGCGTGCCTTTAAATTTGGCGCCCCACCACATGGCGGTTGTGCACCGGGCATCGACCGTATGGTTATGTTGCTGGCTGATGAGCCAAACATTCGTGAAGTCATCGCCTTCCCAATGAACCAACGTGCAGAAGACCTCTTGATGGAAGCACCATGTGAAGTTTCTATCGAACAGCTGCGTGAACTCCACATCAAACTTAACCTTCCAAAAGAGAAGGTAAAAGTTGAAAAAGCTGCCGAAAAGGCAGACAATGCAGAATAAGCAAAAAACTGCGTTAAGACAAAGTTAAGAAATCGCGGTCATCCTTAGTGTGACCGCGTTTTTTTTAACTTCAATAAGAAGAATAATATGCCGAATAAAAATAAACTACGCGCCTACCTCTTGCTGGGGTCATCCCTGCTTTTTCTCTCTGCTTGTGCAGGTCCTCCTGCCTTGAAAATCATCTCTTTCGCTCTTGATGGCATCTCTTATTTAGCAACAGAAAAAACTGTTGCGGACCATGGTCTTTCTGTTGTGACGGAAAAAGACTGCAAAATGATCCGCACGCTAAAAAAAGAAGACATCTGTAAAGATGAGATTGTAGAAGAAGCTATGATAGATTCTGAAGAACTGATCGTGCCAGCGGCACAGTGATCTTGCGTTTTTCAGAAAGGGCACGGCGATCAATTTCCTGAACAAGCCTGATGGCCTGTTCAAATGAACGCTCCATGCGCAACAGCATGAAGGCGATGACGTCGCGCTCGACCTTAAGCTGGCGATCTGAAAACAGTTTCACCAGCACAGCTTCCATCAACATATCATCCGGTTGACCAATCTCAACAACCGGAACAGCGCCCATGCGCGTCTTTAAATCCGGCAAGGTGATCTGCCATTGTGCTGGCGCAGTGCGCGCGCTTAACAACAACGTCAGGCCTTTTTCCTTGGCATGGTTATAGAGATGAAACAAATCTTTCTGGTGATCGGCAATTAAACGATCCACATCTTCAAGAACGCCCACGCTTGCCTCCCCCATGGTTTCATAAGGGTCTTGGCAAAGCTTTAGAGCCTGTGCGCCCGTTGCTTGGCGAAAAACTTCAGCCAGATGCGTCTTGCCACAGCCCGGCTGCCCATAGATCACCACAAAAGGCGCACCGGACCAATCTGGCCATTTATCCAGCCATGCCACGGCCTCAGCATTACTACTGCACACGAGAAAATCATCGCCTCTCATTGAAGGGCGATAATCAAAATCCAGTGGAAGTTGTGAATGGGTCGTCACAGTCTCAGTTTCTTTATTCAAGCTTTGTTTGAAGGCGTGCCTGTATAAAGCGCACTTTTCATATATTGGGCAAGCCCGAATCTCACCAACACACCAATAATTGCAGCCACAGGGACAGCCAACATCACCCCTGTAAAGCCCGCTAAGGCCCCACCAGCCATTAAGGCAAAGATGACCCAAACCGGATGCAGGCCAACTTTTTCACCCACCAGTTTGGGCGTGAGCACATTGCCTTCAAGAATTTGCCCAATGGCAAAAACACCGGCGACCAAGCCCACTTGGGTGAGGTCATCAAACTGCACAAGCGCAATGGAGATGGAAACCCCAAAGCCAAGGATAGAGCCAAAATACGGGATAAAGGAAATCAAGCCTGCTCCAAGCCCAACCAACAGGCCAAACTCCAGCCCTAAAACAGAAAGGCCGATGGCGTAAAAACTCCCCAGCATCAAACAGACACTAGCCTGCCCGCGCACGAAACCAGCCAAGGTTTCATCAATCAGGCTAAATTGTTCGCGAATAACAGGGGCATGTTTTCTGGGCAGCCAATGATCAATGCGCGCAACCAACAAGTCCCAATCGCGCAACAGATAAAAAGTCACCAAAGGGGTCAACACAAGGATGGAAACCACATCAAACAGCGCCGCCCCACCACTGATTAAGCGTTGCAGTAAATTACCCACCACACTAAAGGCCTGTTTGGCAAAACTTGCCGCTGTTGCACCAAGTTCTTTTAAATCAGCTTCACTGGCACCAGAAAAGACTTGCTGTACCACAGGTTTTAACAAACCATGCAAATGATCAAAATAGGTTGGTACACGCCCTGCAAAACCAATGACTTGTGAAGTCAGCACCGGAAGTAAGAGCGATAATGCCCCGATCATAATGATAAAAAACCCAACGGTGATGACACTGGTTGCCGTTGTACGCGACAGGCCCCATTTCTCCAGCTTATCGGCAATGGGGTCTATAAAATAGGCCACGGCCATACCCGCAACAAACGGGGTGAGCACATCATGCAACACATACAGAAGCAGGATAAAAACCAGCAAACTGATGGACCAGATTTTTAATTGCTTCGATGCTTCCATATCACTCCCCATTTTCCTTTGAGATATTGATCCCCCACTGATAAAGATAAATCAGCCCGGAAACCAAGGTGGTCAGCGCGGTTATATAAACCAACACATCAATGGCCCATATCATATCAGTCACTTCCAAACCATGCACGCCCAAGACAAAAGAAAGCAGGACAATCTGCACGGTGGTATTAACCTTGCTGCTGAAATTTGGGGACATTTTTAAATCCCGTGTCAGCAATTCTATTAAGGCCGCCCCAATGACAATGGCCATATCGCGAAAGACCACCATGATCACCAACCATAAGGGAATAAGCTCTTGCACCCCAAGGACAACAAACACGCTCACCAGCAAGAGTTTATCCGCAATCGGGTCTAAAAAGGCACCTATTTGGGTACGCGCTTTTAAAATTTTTGCCAGATAGCCATCAACACCATCGCTGATACCTGCGGCAATAAACAGCCAGAAGGCGGCCTGTAACTCATGGGAAATAATCAACCACACCATAAATGGCACCGCCATTACGCGCGCGATGGTGATCATATTGGGAATATTCAGCCAAAACTGCTGACTCACGAACGGCTACCCTCACCCAGATTAACCAGTGACCAGCTTTCACCCGTGACGGTTAAATCCAGATCGACTTGACGAAGTGAGCCGATGAGCTGGTCCAACTTGCCAATAAAATGTAAGTTAAGCTGTACGGCATCGCGTGATAATAACGCCAGTTCAATGCGGCGTACCACAGCGACCTTGCCCAAACGCTCTTTCACGCTCAGCCATTCTTTCAAATTACCAATGGTCAAATTAACCGGCAGCACATCCACCACGCCAAACTGCAACAGGTTATCGCGCTTCCAACTTTCTTGTAAGTAATCCGAAACGTCCATCGCCACGCGTTTGAGGAAATCTTCAGATGTTTCCCCTTCTTTTGCGCCAAGGCCCAGCAAAGTTGTGCGCCCTGCATATTTAGAACCCACGCGGTTAATCACCAGATCCACATTATTGGGCTGATTTTCAAGATCACGCCCGGTCACGACCAGTTGGGTAACCGTTGCGCTGTTGACCCCGTAACGATTTGCCATATTGGACAAGGCGCTCTCATCCACACTGGCTGCCTGTTGTACAGAAAGTCCCGAGATATCAGCCAAGTCCCCCAAGGGCAAAGCAATGGGCACAAGACCGTTTTGTGTACCGACCTTACTCCAAGCCGCACGCCATGGGTTTGGTTCATCCCATAAGGTGATCTGTGATCCATTTTCAAACAAAGGCAGGACCAGCACAGGCTTGCTTATGGTTTCCGCAAAAGCAATACCGCGCGATTTAAGCAAACGGCGGATCGCATCAGGTTTGAAATGATAGCTATAAGTCGCAAGATAACGCACAGAGGATGATTTCTCACCACTGATAGAAAAATCACGGATATATTGCGCCCTGTCTTTTGGCTCCACCCATGGCAAAAGATCGCGATCATCGCGCATGGTTAATCGTTTAAGCAAAATATCAAAGGCACGGCCTTGGCCTTCGCGCATGGCTTTTTTGCGCGCTTGGGTCACAGATTTTGCCGTCACATCCACATAAACCCCTTTTACCTCAAATACATCTACTGCATTCACCGCATTAGGTGAAAGAAAAAGAGCCGCAAAAAGTAAGGTCATAAAACCGAACATGCGCAAGTGAAGAATCATGGAAAGCCTCATGCATTAAAATGTCTTGAGACAGTTTTGCCCTGTTTTTCAACCAGATGCAAGAAAATGGCAATTCTTTAGGATTCTGTAACAATTTTTTTACAAAGTCGCCCTTGACTACCGCACTGCACAATGGCAATATCGCAGTGCAATAAAAACAAAAACATACCGCTAGAAGCATACTGCCACATTTAAAAGGAGTCATTTCCATGAAAATGAGCGTAAGCCCAAAAGAAATCGCAGAACATCTTATTGATGAATACGGCCATTCAAAGGCTGTAGAAAAATATCAATATCACCTAAACCGTTGCCACGATCAGGAAACAACGTCCGTTTGGCAAAATATCGGGACTGCAATTGAAAGCATGAAGCCGCTGGAGCAATGTGCCTAAAAGAAAAACGTCTAAAAACGTTTTCTTCATTGCAAACTGGGCTCAATTCAGTATGTTCATCGGCGTTCAACATCGTGTATGTTGGACGCCGTTTTCATATCAGATATAGATGAAGGTTGGGTCATGGCAGATCAAAAAGGTCTCACCTACAAAGATGCAGGCGTCGATATTGATGCCGGGAACGATTTGGTCGATGAGATCAAACCACTCGCAAAGTCCACAAAACGCCCCGGCGTGATGGATGGCCTTGGTGGTTTTGGTGCTTTCTTTGACCTGCGCGCAGCAGGATATCAAGACCCAATCCTTGTGTCAGGCACAGATGGTGTCGGCACCAAACTTAAAGTCGCCATTTTGGCAGACAAGCACGACACGGTGGGAATCGACCTTGTCGCCATGTGCGTAAACGACCTTGTTGTCCAAGGTGCTGAACCACTTCTTTTCCTTGATTACTACGCCACAGGCAAACTTGATGTTTCTGCTGGTCGCGATATCATCAAAGGTATCGCTGAAGGTTGCACGCAAGCGGGCAGCGCATTGATCGGTGGGGAAACCGCTGAAATGCCGGGCATGTATAGCGAAGGTGATTATGATTTGGCTGGTTTCTGTGTTGGCGCGGTTGAGCGCGGACAAGAACTGACAGGTGCCAATGTTAAAGAAGGCGATGTTGTTTTGGGCTTGGCCTCAAACGGCCTTCATTCCAACGGTTTTTCTTTGGTACGCCGCGTTGTTGAGGCCGCTGGCCTTGATTATAGCGCACCTGCCCCGTTTGATAGCTCGCGCAGCTTGGCAGAAGCCCTGCTTGATCCCACAAAAATTTATGTCAAAAGCACATTGGCTGCCATTAAAGCAGGCGGCGTGAACGCTCTTGCGCACATTACAGGCGGTGGTCTTGTGGAAAATATTCCACGCGTCTTGCCAGACGGCCTTGGTGTTGACCTTGATGGTTCTGCCTGGAAACTTCCAGCAGTCTTTTCTTGGTTGGCAGAAGCTGGCGGCATTGCCAATAGCGAACTTGCACGTACCTTTAACTGCGGTATCGGCATGTGCGTGATTGTTGATGCAGACAAAGTTGATGCGTTGACAAAAATCCTTGAAGATGGTGGCGAAACCGTAACCAACCTTGGCTCTGTTGTAAAACGCAGCGAAGGTGAACTGGTTGAAATTTCAGGTATTGAGACATGGCAAAGCTAAGAGTCGCTGTTCTCATCTCTGGTGGTGGCAGTAACCTTCAGGCCCTGATTGACATGTGCACAGCTGAAGATTCCCCAGCAGAGATCATTCGCGTGATTTCTAATGTGGATAATGCCTACGGGCTTGAGCGTGCCAAACAGGCCGGGATCAAGACAACGGTTGTGGACCATAAAAAATATAATGGTCGTGAACCGTTTGAAGACGCCCTGCATCAGGTTCTTGATAGCGATAAAATCCAGATGGTCTGTCTGGCAGGCTTTATGCGTCTGCTAACTGATAGTTTTGTGCATAAGTGGCGTGATCGCTTAATCAACATCCACCCTGCCCTGTTGCCGTCCTTTAAAGGGCTACACACGCACGAGCGCGCTATTGAAGCGGGCGTTAAGTTCCATGGCGCAACAGTGCATTATGTGCGCCCTGCCATGGATGAAGGCCCGATTATCGTACAAGCGGCTGTGCCTGTGCTGTCTTCAGACAGTCCAGATGACCTTGGTGCACGCGTGTTGGAACAAGAACATAAAATCTACCCACTGGCCCTAAAACTCATTGCTGAGCGTAAGGTGCGTGTATCTGGGGAGAAGGTTCTTTATAACGGTGTTGCAACCCTGCCTGAAAGCTTTATGAACCCGATTGGGTAACTCATTCAGTTTTTAAAAAACAGTTACAAAAAAAGCCATCTTGATTAATTTCAAGATGGCTTTTTTAATATGTTATCTCACAAGTCTCACGGCAAAAGCATGCCACGGATTGTGAAGTAAATGATCGCAGCCAACAGGCCTGAAAGCGGTACAGTAATCACCCATGCCGCCACAATTTTTAAGACAGCTGAGCGTTTCACCAATTCCTTCTTATATTCTTTGGCAAGGCTCTTGCGTTCTTTCTTGGTAACGGTTGGGGCTTCTCTGTTCTTTTTCAAGTCTTTCAACATGAAGCCTTTTTCTTCAAAGCTTGCTGTTTCAAACTTATCAAGGAAAGCGGCAACTTCGGCTTCATCTTTACCTTCATGGTGGGATTTAATTTCCACAACCATATTGCCGTAATTAGATTTAATGGCTTCGCGCAAGAAACCAATCCCGAAGATCGCCCCAATGGCAATGTGAGTTGAACTGACAGGCAAGCCCAATTGGCTGGCGATAATCACCGTAATGGCAGCTGCCATGGCAATACAAAAGGCACGCGCCTGATCCAGCTCGGTAATTTCAGAGCCTACTGTGCGGATCAGTTTCGGACCAAAGAGGGCAAGACCTACGGAAATACCCAAGGCACCAATGACCATCACCCACAATGGGATAGAGGCTTTTGCCGCCATGGCCCCATGTGAAATCACATCATAGATCGCTGCCAGTGGCCCAACCGCATTTGCCACATCGTTTGCACCATGGGCAAAGCTTAAGAGGGCTGCTGAACAAATCAGCGGAATGACAAACAGTTTATTGACTGAGGCTTTGTTGGACTCAAGACCTTCTGCAGCCTTAGCAATCAGCGGGCGCACAATCAGGTAAATCAAGAAAGCAATAACAAAACCACCACCAAGGGCCGTGATGAAATCCAGCTTAAAGAGCTTTTTTAAGCCTTTCATGATCAAATATGTCGTGAAAGCCCATGCCATCGCACCAATTAAAAGCGGGACGATTTTCTTCGCCGATTCAATCATATCGGTCTTATAGGTAATGGTTCGCTTAATCGTATATAAGAAACAGGCGGCAATCACCCCGCCTAACACTGGTGAGATCACCCAGCTTGCGGCGATTTGACCAACCTTTGTCCAGTTTGCAATGTCCCAGCCTGCTGCAGCAACGCCTGCGCCCAATACGCCCCCAACAATGGAGTGTGTGGTCGAGACAGGCATGCCCAAGGCTGTTGCCAGATTGAGCCAGACAGCACCTGCCAGCAAAGCCGCCATCATCAACCAGACAAAGACGTTAGGGTCGGTAATGGCAGAAGGATCGATAATCCCTTTGCGAATGGTCCCCACCACATCGCCCCCGGCAATGATCGCACCTGATGATTCAAAAACAGCCGCAATGATAATCGCGCCCGTTAAGGTCATGGTTTTTGACCCAACAGCCGGGCCAACATTATTGGCAACATCATTGGCACCAATATTCAAGGCCATATAGCCACCGATGACGGCTGCTGAGATCAGCAAAAAGCTACCCGGCATTTTTGTGCCGACATAAATGATAATCGCAACGAGAAACAAAGCTGCACTGCCCAGACGTACTAATTCACGACGGTTGACATATTGCGCTTGTTCGATTTTCTGAAAATTACTGAGATCCATGCCTGTTCCCTCTAGGAATTCAGTGTGACGGCCTCTAAAGCCGTTAACAAATTTTGCAGAAATGTTATATTTTGATTAAGGTTTTATTACAACACAAACCGCATAAAAATCAGGCAGAAAAAAAGGTACCGTTTTATGGGCACCTTTTTTTATTTTTTGTCTTTATTATCAGATACCTAGCCTTCTGCCTTGGCTTCGTCACGTAACTCAACGCGGCGAATTTTGCCAGAAATTGTCTTTGGCAAGGCTTCTCTGAACTCAATCTCGCGTGGATATTTGTAAGGTGCGGTTAGATTCTTTACAAAATCCTGAATCTCTTTTTCAAGGGTTTTTGAGCCTTCATAGCCCGCACTTAAGGTCACATATGCCTTTACGATCTCACCACGTACTGGATCAGGTTTGCCCACAACTGCCGATTCTGCAATGGCAGGATGCTCAATCAAAGCGCTTTCCACCTCAAACGGGCTGATGCGATATCCGGCTGAGCCAATAATATCGTCAGACCGGCCCACAAACCAGATGTAGCCATCTTTATCACGCGTTGCCGTATCACCCGTGTAATACCAACCGTTTTTAAAACATTTGGCATTGGCGGCTTCATCCTTGAAATAGCCCGTAAACAGGCCAAGGGGGTGTTGCTGTGTCATTTTAACAGCGATATGACCAACAGTGTCGATCTCAACAATCTCACCGTCTTCATCAACCACATCAACCGTTAGGCCGGGGACGGGTTTACCCATTGAGCCTGGGCGCACTTCCATACCCTTATAGTTGGCAACGATATTAACGGTTTCTGTCTGACCATAGCCATCATAAACATCACAGCCTGTGGCCTCTTTCCATGTGCGCATCACTTCAGGGTTCAACGGTTCACCCGCACCAATACAATGGTTTAAGCTCTCCAGCTTATATGGCGAAAGGTCCATTTGGGCAAAGACACGATAAACCGTTGGCGGTGCGCAGAAACAATTCACGCCAAAACGCTCAATCAGCTTAAGGTGAATATCCGCATCAAATTTCGGGTCCCCATCATAAAGCAAAATAGTTGCGCCCATAAGCATGGGTGGGAACAACATACCCCAAGCCGCTTTTGCCCAGCCCGTATCGGTCAGCGTCCAGTGGATATCGCCATCTTTAAGCCCCATCCAGTATTGACCGGTAATTTTATGGGCCAGACCATAGGAATAATCACGCGGGACCATTTTTGGCAATGACGTTGTGCCGGATGTGAAATAGATCAACATCAGGTCATCCGCCCCTGTTGGCTCACATTCAGCGCGCTCTAGCTCATCTGAGTTTTCAGCGCAAAGCGTTTCAAAATTCACCCAACCCTCGCGCTCTCCTCCAATGATAATGAGGTGTTCCAGCGTTGGGCATTTCTCTTTAATTTCTTCAATTTTAGAGGCATGTTCGGCTGTAACAATGGCAAGCTTGGCACCCGCGCGATTAATGCGATATTCCAGATCATGGGCAGTGAGCAGGTTGGTGCCGGGCATGGAAACCACACCAACTTTCATAGAGCCGACCAACACTTCATACCAAGCAGGCAGACGTGCAATCACCACACAGGCAAAATCACCCTTTTTACAGCCAAGCTTTTTCAAGCCATTGGCAAAACGGTTGGCCTTGGCATTAAGATGGGCATAAGTATGTTCTTCAACAGTCTCACAATCACGGCTGACCGCAATGTAAGCCACCTTTTCAGGCGTTTCCTTGGCACGTTTTTCCACCAAATCGAATGCAAAGTTATAATCTGCTGGAATTTCCAGATCAAAACCATCACGCATTGCCTGATACACATCACTCATGACAAACTCACTCCCTATTGTCGTCTATTTTTGTTATAGCGAGTGTAACGCGTGATTAGTGTTTGGTGTTGTTAAAAATTGTAAATTTATTTTTCACCGAAATGGCGTAAATTTATAAGAAGGAGACGAGATGAAAGGCCCCAATAAAACCTATATTGTCCAGCTTCCAAAAGACGCAGACTTTAAAGAAATCAGAACTCAAACCTATTTTAAAGGCGGCGTCCTGCAAATTGCCCATCAAAAGAACAGTCAAGCCGGATACCGTGCCTATAAGCTCACCGCGCCTGAGGATGTCCTTTTATGGTTTAAAGATAAATATGAAAAAGGCTCTTAACTACAAGAGCCACAGCAAGAGGAACCACCAGAGGCAAGATCAACAAAACTATGCCTGAAACTCCCCTCTTTAAGAGGGCCTTTTACTAACAAAAATGCTGCATCTTCAATCTGCGCTTGGGCAGGACAATTAAAAATCTCATGAACAACACTTCCATCAGCCTGCTGGCCTAACTCGATATCGGCTTCAACAGCAGCAATTTGGTTATCACCAGCAAGGGAAAAATAAAAACTCGTCATGAGAGAAACTCCAAATAAATAAGATTGCCCTTCCTTAACAACCTCAAACGATCCAACATATGACGTTGGTCAAATCTGTGAGCCTCCCACAAAAAAAGACCCGTCAGGTCATCCCAACGGGTCTTTTTAAATTCTGTATGCACGCAATCTTTGCGCTAACAAATCCTAAGAGGATTGATTAGCCAACGATCTCACATGCAGAGAAGAAGTAAGCGATTTCTTCAGCAGCCGTTTCAGGAGCGTCAGAACCGTGTACTGAGTTCTCTTGAACGTCGACAGCGAAATCTTTACGGATTGTGCCTTCGTCAGCATTTGCAGGGTTTGTTGCGCCCATGATCTCACGGTTAGCAAGGATAGCGTTTTCGCCTTCCAAAACCTGAACAACAACCGGCTCAGACATCATGTATTCAACCAGCTCACCAAAGAAAGAACGCTCTTTATGTACAGCGTAGAAGCCTTCAGCTTGTGCTTGGGACAGTTTGATGCGTTTAGAAGCAACAACGCGCAGGCCTTTTTCTTCAAAGCGTGCGATGATTTGACCTGTCAAGTTACGACGAGTTGCGTCCGGCTTGATGATGGACAGTGTACGTTCGATAGCCATACTAGGGAAACCCCTTTATCTATATAAATCTCTGTTAAGCCGCAACGCTCATGCCTTGCGACAAAGTGGGCGCCTTATACAGTGTCGAAAAAGATTTTGCAACTGCACAAATCAGGAAATTGAACTTTCCTGATGATTTGCACAAAAATTATGCTATTTAGGCGTCATGTTACATATAAATGATCTGACATACCGCATTGGCGGGCGCCTCTTGTTTGACCAAGCAACCGTAGTTGTTCCGGCGGGTCACAAGGTGGGATTAGTGGGCAAAAACGGCACAGGCAAGTCCACATTGTTTAAACTCATCATGGATGAGATTTCTCCTAATGATGGCGGCCTTTCTGTGCAAAAGCGCGCCCGTGTGGGCCGAGTCGCCCAAGAAGCCCCCACAGGAACGGACAGTTTATTAGAAACAGTCCTTAAAGCAGATACCGAGCGTGAAAGCCTGCTGGCAGAAGTCGAAACCTGC
This sequence comes from Candidatus Terasakiella magnetica, assembly GCF_900093605.1. Lineage (NCBI taxonomy): Bacteria > Pseudomonadati > Pseudomonadota > Alphaproteobacteria > Rhodospirillales > Terasakiellaceae > Terasakiella > Terasakiella magnetica. Next base: position 131,891 of record NZ_FLYE01000045.1, on the reverse strand, counting down.
CAAGACCCCAACCGTATTGGTGAAATTCACGCCCGTCTAAGCGATATTGATGCCCATAGTGCGCCAGCACGCGCCGCCACCATCTTACAAGGCCTTGGCTTTGACCATGACGCCCAAATGCGCCCGTGCAGTGATTTTTCAGGGGGCTGGCAAATGCGCGTGGCTTTGGCGGCTGCCCTTTTTGCCAAGCCTGACCTATTATTGCTGGATGAGCCAACCAACCACCTCGACCTTGAAGCCGTCATGTGGCTGGAAGATTATCTAAAACGCTATCAAGGCACCATCTTGGTCATCAGCCACGAACGTACCCTTCTTAATAATGTGGTGGATGAGATCGTCCATCTGGAACATTGCAAGCTCAACCGTTATGGCGGTAATTACGATGTGTTTGAAAAAACACGGCGTGAAAAGCTTGCCCTCCAAGCCAAAGCCCAATCCAAACAATTGGCCCAACGCAAACATTTGCAAAGTTTTGTCGATCGTTTCCGTGCCAAGGCAACCAAAGCCAAACAGGCCCAAAGCCGCCTTAAGATGCTGGAACGTATGGAGCCCATCGCCTCGGTCATGGAAGAAAAGACCTATTCTTTTGATTTCCCCGACCCTGAACCGCTATCTTCCCCGCTTTTGGCCATGGAAGACACCACCGTTGGCTATGAAACCGATAAGCCGATCTTAAAAAGCCTATCCTTGCGCATTGATATGGATGACCGCATTGCCCTGCTTGGGGCCAATGGGAACGGTAAATCCACCCTTGTGAAGCTGCTGGCGTCTCGCCTTAAGCCACTTGATGGCATGGTGCGCAAATCATCCAAGTTGAAAGTCGGCTATTTTGCCCAGCATCAAACCGATGAGCTCAATGTACAAAAAACACCTTTTGACCATATGGCCCAGCTTATGCCCGGTGCTATTGAGTCAAAAGTACGTGCGCAGCTTGGTCGTTTTGGTTTTGAAGGTGAGCGCGCTGACAGTAAAATTGAAAAGCTCTCCGGTGGGGAAAAAGCCCGTCTGCTCTTTGCATTGATGAGCTATGAAGCCCCCCACATCATGTTTTTAGATGAGCCGACCAACCACCTAGATGTGGATAGCCGCGAAGCTTTGGTCCAAGCCATTAACAATTATGATGGTGCTGTGGTGATTGTGTCACACGACCCTCACCTACTGGAACTGACCTGTGATCGCCTATGGATCGTTGAAAAAGGCGACTGCAAAGCCTTTGACGGTGATTTAAATGAATATAAACGCCAATTGATTGAAAGCCGCAAAGGCGAAAAGAAATCAACAAGCAACCAAGACAGCACCATAAACCAGAAAAAAGCCAACCGCCAAGACCGTGCTGCCCAACGCGCCGCCCAAGCCCCTTTGCGCAAAAAAGCCAAGGCCGCTGAAAAGCGCGTGGAACAATTAACAGTGGAAAAAGAGAAAATAGAAACCAAACTGGCAGACCCGAAAATTTATGAGGGCCCCAGTGAAAAACTACAAGAAATCCAAATCAAACTGGGTGATGTTTCCAATCAACTTGAAGAAGCCGAAATGGAATGGCTAGAGCTTGCTGAAGCCTTGGAATCAACTTAAAATTATTCTAAGATAAAAGAAATTTAATATAATAAAGTCATTACTAACAGCAGCTTACTATCTTCTTCTTAAAAGATACGTAAAAATACTTATTTCAATTTAAATAAAAATTTATATAAAATCCCACATCTTTTGAGGATGATTAGTTCCCTCAGGAGTTCAATCATTCATTTCTATGATATAAATTCAGGGATAAGTATAAATGAAAATGAAATCAAAATTGCTTACCACTCTTGCGGGCACATGCGTTTTATTGGGTAGCGCGCATCTGGCTCATGCTGGTGAAACAATCACCGCAGCCAAGGCAACAGCGATCACTCTTGATGGCAATGCTGCGGACTGGGCGTCTGTGACAGGCACTGAGGTTATGCTTGATGGCAAAGATGGTACCAAGTCAGTCAACCTAAAAGCCGCAATCAATGGTGATATGATTTATTTTCTAGCTGTCTGGAAAGATGGAAATGAAAACCGTCTTCACAAACCTTATAAATGGGATGAAGAAACGGTTAGTTACAAACGGACTAAAGAACAAGAAGACCGCCTTGCCTTGAGCTTTGCGATGGGCGGCGATTTCGATGCCAATAAACTGTCTGGCAAATCCTTTACAGCCGATGTTTGGCACTGGAAAGCCTCACGTTCAGACCCCAATGGTATTGCCCATGACAAATGGTGGAAAATTGATGCCCAGCCTTTTGAAAAAGCGAAAAAATTCAAAGGGGACAATGGCGTTGTCTATGTCCGCCGCATGAGTGATGAAGGCCCAAAGCTTTATAAATCAGCCAAATATGATGTGAAAGAACAAGATATCATGCCGCGCTATAAGCTGGCGGATTCTCCCTCAGGCAGCATTGCAGACATCAAAGCCAAAAGCACATGGGCAAATGGCACATGGACGCTGGAGCTGGCAAGAAAGGTTGATACAGGTAATCCAGATGATGCGATCATTCCCACAAATGGCACCATCTTGATGTCTTTAGCAACATTTAACAGTGTTGGCGGTGCAAAGCACAGCAGCTCTAAGACACTCACTCTTTCAACAAAATAAATCAAAATACGGGCAGGCTGAGCATTCTATTTGCTTGGCCTACCCTTGTTTAGCTATGGGCAAGCTATGAAACAGATTTCACTGGCAAGAAGCACTTTCTTTGGGTTTATCGCTTTAATCGTGATGATTTCAGGTCTGGGTATTTCAGGGATCACCACCTTGAATCAGATCTCTAATGAAGCAAAAGCAACAGGTGAGTTGATTGATATCACCTCTAAAGACCATAAAGCCGTTTTCATTACTGATGAGATCGTTTTAGCAACCTTGCAACTTATTCATAGCCAAACAATTGAAGAACGCTCTCAAACCTATGCGGCTTTAAGCAAACAAACAACAGAACTCAAAAAACTGCTGGATACAGAAAACAGCTCATCTGTTGATAAAGTGTGGCAAGAGATTTCGACAGCCAAGTCCCTTGGCGATCAAAATGATACGCTTTCTAAAGGGATCGCCAAGGCTGTAAAAACAGCAAAAGACACCCTATCAGACCTTAAAAGCACCCTTGGCTCAGCCTCAGAAGATTCTTTTTTTCAGGTGGAAGAAAAACTCGAAGAAATTTCCTCAAGCGGGGAACCTGAGGTCCTTGCTGAAGAAATTAACGAACTTTTCGTTCTCAACAATAACAGCTCAAACCTGATCAATTCTGTTGGCGACATTGCAACGCTGCTCCTTTCTTTGCAAAGCCAAAGCGATCTCAAGATTATAGAGAAAGAACAAAAGAAATTTGCCACACTTGTTAAACGTTCAAATGCCTATCTCAAGCGCATGCCCAATACGGGTGACTTTGAACTGCTGGGCGAACAGGTTGAGATACTAGAAACACTCAATAAAGTGTTTTCACTGCGCGCACAGGAAGTGCTGAATGAAGAAGAAACAACACAAGCCAACCTACGGGTAAAATCCCAACTAGATAACCTGCGTAACATTTTAAACAATCAGGCCCATGAGGCCTCTGAAAAAATGAAGGCCAATGCGGACCTGACCACAGATCAAGCCAACTCCAGCTTGCTCACGATGGTCTTTTCAATTTTCCTTCTTATTCTCTTATTCCTCGCCATCCAGATGCTGGCAAAAAGGTTTATCATCACGCCTTTGGCTCAAATCCGCCATGCGCTGAATAATATTGATGACAGTAGTGCGACAAAACGCATCCCGGAAAGTAAACTTTTAGAAATTGAAGCGATCCGTTTAGCAATCCTTGACTTTGTCACAGCTAAAAACCAAGCCGAAGCCCTGCAACAACAACAAAACCTTGAACAGCAACAAAAACAAGAACGTGCTGTTTTTGTTGAAAATGAAACGGGCCAGTTCCGCACTGTTGCCGGACAGACGATTTCAACGGTTTCAACAAGTGCGCAAACCGTTGAAACTTCCGCTGAACACGCCACAAAAACACAGAACAAATCCGCGAGTATTTCCATTGAAGTAGCCGAGGCCATGGAACGCACAATCGTGAGCATTGAAAGTATGCGCACCACTGCAAACGGCCTGACGGGCTCAATTCACGATATTGGGGATCTGGTGAAACAATCATCTGAAATTTCCACCAATGCGGTTGAACAAACCGATCGCGCCAATGAACAAATTCAAGGCCTATCCGGTGCGGCAGATAAAATTGGTGAAGTGGTTGATTTAATCACCAGCATTGCCGATCAAACAAACCTGCTGGCCCTAAACGCCACTATTGAGGCTGCCCGTGCAGGTGAAGCGGGTAAAGGCTTTGCCGTTGTTGCAAGCGAAGTTAAAAATCTTGCCAATCAAACGGCCCAAGCGACCCAAGGCATCACCGAACAGATCATGCAAATCCAAAATGCAACAGGTGAGACCGCCCATACTATCGCCATCGTCAATTCCACAATCGATCAGATGAGCACAATCTCATCCACCATTTCAAATGCGGTTAGCGAACAAGAAAATTCAACCCGCCATATTGCTGATAGTGTGAATAGTCTTGATGATGAAGCCAAAGATGTTTCTGAAAAAGTCCGTGATATGATCCAAGCGATCGCGCGTTCCTCAGGCACGTCAATCCAGATGCTTTGGGAAGCTGAAAGCATGAACGCTGACATTCGCTCCCTTGATCAAACTGTCTCAAGCTTCATTCACTCCATTAGTGAAGAATAAGGCGGTTGAGGCTCACATATTCCTAGGCTCAGGACCAACCTCAAAGGTGACAGCCTCGCAGCCATCGTAATACTTTTGATACGCGGTTCTATAAGCGGCCTCTATATGCTGTGTATAAAGCTTTGTATCGAACAAAGGTTTATTAGACCTATTTGACTTCAGCTTTTCTCTAATCGTCTGTAGGTGCATTTTATTCGTTGCGAGCTCATAAGCCAGCTCTTCATACTCTTGCTCGGTTTGAGTGATCAACTCAGGTAAATCAATTGCATTTAACAAGCTGGCTGCAACACGGGCTGCAAACTGAGAACCGACTTTTGTCAAAATAGGCAATCCAACCCACAAAGCATCACTCGCGGTTGTATGGGCATTATAATTAAATGTATCTAAGAACAGATCACCTAAGCGCTGGCGCGCCAGGTGTTCTGCAGGATCGACCTTATCGGCAAAAATGATCCTGCTTGGGTCAACACCGCGTCGCTCAGCTTCTTTACAGAGGTTGCTTTGTGTCCATTGGTTTGTTTGCAACAACCAAAGCACACTCCCCTCAACGCGCTTTAATAAACGCATCCAGATATCAAATTCTCGCGGTGTGAATTTATAATTATTGTTAAAGCAACAAAAGACAAAGCCGTCTTCAGGCAAATTATAATCCGCGCGCGATTGTGCCTTATCAGAAATCACTCTTGTATCGTCATTAGGCTGATAAGAATGAGGCATATAGATAATTTCTTCAGAATAAAATTGTCTATTCTCATCAGGGATCAGCGTTTTATTCGCAACAATATAATCCATAAATGGTGCACCCATTGTGCTTGGGTAACCTAGGTAATTTATTTGTACAGGCGCTAAACGATAAGCGAACAATCCTGTCTTACTAATCCCCGTATAACCGTTCATATCAACAGCAATATCGAGTTTCTTTTCTTTTATTAGCGCCAATGCATCCTTATCAGAAAGCGTCCTAATGTTAATAAACTCATCTACACTATTTTGCGCCTGTTCTTTCAAAGGGTCCGATTTTTCAGAGCCGTAGTAAAAGGCAATAATCTCAAACTTTTCTTTATCATGCTGCTCTAAAACCCCAGCAAATAAATACATAATCGGATGATTATTTAAATCAGAGGAGAAATAACCAATGCGGATTTTCTCAGGAAACGTGGCTGGCTTTTCGAAATGTTTATTCTCGCTTCTTTTATGCTTTATCGCTGCACAATTTTGTGCACAACGTTTTTGAAGAAGCGGATCATCTGCTTTACTAATCAGGCTAAAGGGTTCAACCGCAGCGCCGTCTTTTCCTAAATCGTCCTTAATCGCATCAAATTCATCATAAAAACTCCAATCACAAATATGGGCCTGCTCATGATGTTTAAAAAATAAAGCTTCCGGTATTTCGGGGTCATACTTTAATGCTTTTCCATAACTCTCCACTGCCTCATGATGCTTTTTATGAGTCCGATATAAATGACCAAGGTTATTATGTACCTCTGCCAAATCCGGTTTTAATTCCAGTTTTTTTTGATATGCATTGACCGCCTCATTGATTTTATCTTGCTTATGGAGTGCAAGACCATAATTGCAAAAGCCCTCAGCAAAATCAGGTTTCAATTCGACAGTTCTTTTAAAAGAAAGCTCAGCACCCTGAAAATTGCCAAGCCCTAAATGAACAGCGCCCGATACATTCCATAAGAAAATAGACTGGTCATATTCCTTCAAAAAGAATTCAACCTTTTCCAAAGCCTTCAAAAGCTCACCTTTTGAATATAATTCCATTAAGGCTTTGAGTTGTTCTTTAGGCGGGTTTTCGTGTTCAATATACATTTTTAACAACAAATCATGAGGTTAGAGGGAGCATAAAAACATGAGCGCGCACATTATCATTTATTCAAAGCGAATGTCTTTTACAAAAGCGCGGCTGGTGACTTTTGTATCGTCCGTATCGGCTGAAATGGCGATTTGATAGGGCTGGTTGGCTGGCTGGTCGAAAATGCGTTCATAGTCCTTCGCGATATTAATTTGATCGCGATACCAAATGCCCGTGGGCTCGGTTGCTTTTCGCAAGATCGTCATGCCACCTGCGCTTTTTAGGTAAGGGCTTTCAATAACAGTGCCCGCCTCATACGCCCCACCCCAGACGTAAGTGAGCACACGGCCCGGCGTATCTTCACCTTTAAAGGCAACCACAATGGCGCGGATGAAACGCTCCCAAAAGCCTGCGCGTTCATAATCAAAAGGAAAGCTGATATAAAGGGCAACGGCGCGGTCATCTTTGCCCTTCACGCTTAAATCGGTTACAGGCACCGTTTGGTCCACTTTCCACTGCCATGAAAGAACGGGCGTCTTGGCTAAGTCTACATCGAGACTTTTATATAGAACCGAAACGCTATCGTTTGTTGAGATTTCAATAGAACCATCTTCATGGGCGCGAAAGACATTGGGTTTTTTATAATCAAAGCTCAGCACATGCCAGCCACGCTCTGCCAATATTGGGTCTTCTGGCTTTTCTTGGCCCCAAGCGGGGGAAATAATCAGCAAAAATAGAATGCATGTTAACAGGCGCATAAACATATCCCTTTAAAGTAGGTATTTGCACAGAGTATATACTTGATTAGCATTTTGATATAAGTGTAAATAGCGTAAAGGATCAATAGACATACAACTATAGACACTTGTATTCGTTGTGAAATCTGTCTAGTTTACGAACAACATTAAGAATCAAACTCAAAAAGGTCACACATGGAATATTCTCTTTTAGACGAAGGTAACGTAAAACGTGTGGCTTTCTACGGGAATATTAAATCATCTTCTCGTCCTAAAATGCTTGAGATTGCTGATGCAATGCCACAGTCCGAAAAAAAGGAATGGATTTTAGACGTTGATGAATTTGAATATATCGACTCTTCTGGCCTTGGCATGATGTTAGAGCTTCAAGAAGCTGCACAACAATGTGGGATCAGGCTTTCCATTCGTGGTGCCAACAACCTTGTGAAACGCATGTTTAAACTGTCACGTTTTGACACATTGTTTAACATCATTGATTAAGCCTTCTGGCCTTTATCCATGTTTATTGATGCCATAGGCACTCAACATAATCCAGCAACTGATGCACGTATTATCTCTTTAGTACCCAGCATTACCGAGCTTCTATTTGATATGGGGCTTGGGGGAAACCTTGTGGGACGCACCGCTTTTTGCGTTCACCCCAAAGAGCAAGTCAAACAGGTTAAAAGCATTGGCGGCACCAAGCAGGTTAACCTTGAAAAAGTTAAAAAGCTCAAAGCAACCCATCTGATCGTCAATATCGATGAAAACCCCAAAGAGCTGGTGGAAGAACTCTCAAAGCTCATTCCCCATATTGTGGTCACCCACCCCAATAAACCAGCCGATAACATCGACCTTTTTAGCCTCATTGGAAATATCTTTGATCGCAAAGGTGAAGCTGCGCGTTTAATCAGTGAGTTACAAGCCGCCCAAACCCAAGCGCAACTGAGCGCCATGGAGCTTGATGAGAAAAAAGTGCTCTATTTCATCTGGAAAGAGCCGTGGATGACCATTGCGCCAGAGACCTATATCTCCCAATCTTTAAAGATTGCCAATATGATCACCTATCCTCAAGAAAGTGATATACGCTATCCCGAGATTGATTTGGAAACTGGCATTTTAGATCAGGTTGATGCGGTATTATTTTCAAGTGAGCCGTTTTTATTTAAAAGCGAGCATCTTAAAGAATTTGCGCAAACCTATAAGGTACCCGCTGATAAACTGCATATTATTGATGGGGAAATGACCTCATGGTATGGCAGCCGCGCCATACAGGGTTTGCGTTACTTAAGCGACTTTGCCAAAGGGCTATAAAGCTCAGACTCTTTAAGCTTTTTTCTCCCAGCCGCCCGTATCGGTCTGTTGCCAATAAGCCAGCTCATGCCCGCCATCCTTATAAGTTTTCCATTGCTCGCGGGCTTTTTGAACAGCCATATCACTGCGCCCATCAAACACCACAAAACAGCGCTCATATGAAGGCAGCTCGCTACTCTGTGTCCCCTCACTTAAAAACAGGAATTGCGCCCCGTTGGGGTTTTCAGTCTCTGGCGTAATCCAAATGGGTTGTTTTTCGGCATGACCATCTTTTTGCGTGCCATGGGGCAACCAACTCTCAGCACTATAGGTCCACAGGTCATTCGCCAAGGCTTCAGCGCGCTCTTTGCTGCTGACTTGAACAACGGCGCGTTTTCCCACCTGCAGGGTTTTTTCCAACAGTTTGGGCAATGCCTGTTCCAACGAGAATTTCGTCAGGTGATAAAACGCGATATCCGTCACTCTATAAAAACCTTAAGCTTCGTAATATTTGGCAACCAAACGGTCCAGCAAACGCACGCCATAACCTGTGCCACCTTGCGGCACGGTTGGGCGTTCCTTATTTGACCATGCCATACCGGCAATATCAATATGGGCCCATTTGGTGTCTTTGACAAAACGCTGAAGGAATTTTGCTGCTGAAATACTGCCGGCAAAACGCCCGCCGGTATTTTTCATATCGGCAATTTTAGATTTGAGCAAATCATCATAGGCACTATCCATAGGAAAAGGCCAGACTTTCTCCCCCGTATCATCGCCCGCCTTTTTAAGCTGTTCGGCAAGTTCTTCATCATTGGCAAAAACGCCTGCGCGCTCATTCCCAAGCGAGACCAACATCGCACCTGTCAGGGTAGCCAGATTGATCATTGTTTTAGGCTCAAACTCTTCTTGGGTATAGGTCAAGGCATCCGCCAGCACCAAACGCCCTTCTGCATCGGTGTTAATCACCTCAATGGTTTGCCCCGACATGGAAGTTACCACATCACCCGGGCGCTGTGCGTTGCCATCGGGCATATTTTCAACAAGTCCGATCACGCCGACCACATTGACCTCAGCCTTGCGCCCCGCCAGTGCTTTCATCAGGCCCGTTACCGTACCAGCACCGCCCATATCCCATTTCATATCTTCCATACCGCCAGAAGGCTTAATGCTGATCCCGCCCGTATCAAAGGTCACCCCTTTACCGACAAAGGCGATTTGTGTGGCCTGTGCCTTGCGTCCACGGCCCTGCACACCATTCCAACGCATGGTCACGAGCTTAGATTCGCGCACACTACCTTGGCCCACACCTAACAAAGCGCCCATATTGAGCTTATGCATTTCAGCCTCGCCCAGAACATTTACTTCCACGCCCAGCTCTGAAAGTTCACGGCACGTATCAGCAAAGCTTTCAGGGTAAAGGATATTGGCAGGTTCAGAAACCAGATTACGGGTTAAAAAGACACCATCAACCACTTTGGAAAGTACATCAAAGGCTTTTCGCGCACGACCACCGCTTGGGGTCATGATTTTAAGTGCACGAATGGATGGTTTCTTATCTGCCTCTTCTTTAGTGCGGTATTTATCAAAGCGGAAGCTACGCAACAAAGCGCCAAAAGCCACATGGGCGGCTTCTTCCCAAACCCGACCGTTGCTTTCTTCAACCGCATCATAGGCAATGGTAACCGTGCGGGGCTGTTTACCGGCAAGGGCCATATAAATAGTACCGCCGAGTTTTTCAGCTGTGAGGAGATCAAGCTTTTTCTCTTTGCCTGCACCCACCAGCAAAACACGCTCAAGCTTTGTTCCCGCAGGAGCCAGCAGTGAGACCATCTCGCCTGTTTTGCCTTTAAATTTCGCAACCTTTGCTGCGCGCGACAAAGTACCATCAACCACCTTATCAATTGCTTTTGCGCTATCGGAAAATTCACCGCCGTCAAAGCCTGTCACAACAAGTACGCCAGTTTCCGGCAAACCCGGTTTGGTAAACGAAATTTTCATGAAATCCTCATTTTTATTCTATCGTCATTTTTCACAGGTTAGCGGGAAGTTTCCCTGAAAGGAACCATAAAAAAGTTAGGTTTATTCAATTTCATGGAAAATAAATAAAAAATCATACGTTTTTCTAATTTAGCGAAACCGCAAAGGCATCCTCTTGCGGCCCCAATCGCCTGCTTCCCCTTCAAACCGCCCGGCACAAGCCTCCCCACATTTAAGGCACTTGCCATCGGATGTGAGATTATATTGTGAGAGCTCATACCAATCACGTTTGATCAAAACCTCACCGCAGCCATGGCAATAAGTCGTATCGCCCTCTTCATGATGAACATTGCCCGTATAGGCATAACGCACGCCATTTTTAAGGGCAATTTCACGTGCACGAATTAAAGACTGCGCAGGCGTGCGCGGTTTATCCAGCATTTTCCAATCGGGGTGAAAGGCACTGAAATGCATGGGTACATCAACGCCCAATTCTTTCACCACCCATTTGGTCATGGCATCAATTTCTTCAGCGCTGTCATTTTCACCGGGGATAAGCAGGTCGGTAATTTCAAACCAGACATTGGTTTCATGTTTTAAATAAACCAATGTTTCAAGGATGTTATCTAGATGGGCACTGCAAAGCTTGTGATAAAACTCTTCCTGAAAAGCTTTTAAATCAATATTGGCGGCATCCATATGGCTGAAAAATTCTTTGCGTGCCTCATCATGGATATAACCTGCACTCACCGCCACGGTTTTAATACCACGCGCACGGCACGCCTTAGCCACATCCACCGCATATTCTAAAAAAATCACCGGATCATTATATGTAAAAGCCACCGACTTGCATTTTATTTTCACACACGCCTGTGCAATCATCTCTGGGCTGGCTTTACTTTGCAACTTATCAAAAGCACGTGATTTGGAAATATCGTGGTTCTGACAGAATTTACAGGTGAGATTGCAGCCCGCTGTGCCAAAAGACAGGATCGGTGTGCCGGGATAAAAATGGTTTAAGGGCTTTTTTTCAACCGGATCAATGCAAAAGCCGCTGGAGCGTCCATAAGTCGTCAGGGCCATTTTGCCATCTATATTGGCGCGCACAAAACATAAACCACGCTGGCCCGGTTTGATTTTACAATCACGCGGGCACAGGTCGCATTGGATGCGCCCATCTTCAAGTGCGTGCCAATATCGTGCCGGGAAATCCATCTTTCACCTGCGTCTATTTCTTAGATTTTTACTCTAACAGATTAACGCGAAACTGTGACTTTATTTCGCCCCATCACTTTCGACTTATATAGACATTCATCAGCAATGGAGATCGAGTTTTCAAGACTATCGGTGAGTGCAGCGGTCAGGCCAATACTGGTGGTAATCGATATAGGGCCTGCAAAATGTTTAATGATATGACCTTCAATTTCGGCCCTTAAATCTTCAAACTGATCCTTGGCCCATTCCACATCCTCACACAACATCACGATACAGAATTCATCCCCGCCAAAGCGCGCAACAACACCATGTTCGCCAAAGCGTTTCTTTAAAATGGTCGCTGTTTCTTTAAGGACTATATCACCTGCACCGTGACCTTTGCTATCGTTAACCTGCTTAAATTTATCAATATCCAACATGGCGCAAACACAGGAATAACCTGATGATTTTGCCTCATTATGGATGATGGCGCCGCGTTCAAACAAATAGCGGCGGTTTTTCAAGCCTGTCAAATGATCAGTAATGAGCGCGTCTTCCAACATCTCGATATGGTCGAGCATTTCAAGGTTTTGCGTCACACGACAATAAATCTCTTCCTTCAAGAAGGGTTTATTCAAGAAATCATTGGCACCCAGCTTGATATATTCTGTTGAAAGCAGGCTACTGCCTTGGCCTGAAATACCAATAATTGCCATATTTTGGCGAGAATAATTCAAACGAATTTCTTCAACCAAATCACAGCCGTTCATATTGGGCATGTTGTAGTCAATAATGGAAAGCTTCACATCTGGATGTTCCTGCAAAACCCGCAAAGCATCCGTACCATCGGCAGCCTCCAAAATCTGGAAGCGATAACCGGAAAGTAAATATCTTAATTGTGCGCGTGCGGTTTGAGAATCATCCACGATGAGGATTTTCACAAACTGGTTTCTATAGATTCGTCTGACTGCCGTGACCGCATCATCAATACTGACTGGGCCTTTTTTAATGACATAATCAATAATGTTCTTATGAGCGAGTTCTTCACGGATACTCTCGTTAAAATGCCCAGAGACAACAACACAGGGGATTTTCTGATCAATGGCAAAATCAACAATTTCCCCATTAGCAGCATCTGGTAAATGCAGGTCAAGCAGGGCGAGATAAATCTCGTGCCCATGTTCCAAAATCAGGCCACAGGCCTCTGCATAAGTCTTTGCCGTAATTACGGAAAAACCGAGTTTGTCCTCAATTTGTTTTTTTAAAGTTTCGCGGAAAAACTGTGTATCTTCAACAATGAGAACTTTTATGTCTTGTTTATTATCTGTCATAGCACGGCAATTATTATTTTTTATCACTGCCCTAAAGTATGGCGCACCCTCAGGAATATTCAAGCCTTAAAAGAGACTTAGCACATAATAGTATGCATTCTTTAAAACAGTTCCCTTCATTCCATTTTTTATATAAAGTAAAAGAAATATTAAATTCAGGGTTTGGCTATTGAAGTTTCTATACGGTCTAGTTGTTTCATTTTTACTGTCGCTAACGGTTATCTCAACCGTTCAAGCCCAGACACTTCGTGCGGCGACTTTGCACTTTCCGCCCTATTCTTATGAAAATGAAAATCAAAAAGCCGATGGCATCTCCGTTCAAACCGTGCGTAAACTTGCCGCACGCCTTGGTATGGAAGTCGAGGTTGAGGTCTATCCATGGGCACGCGCGCTCGAACTGGTGAGAAAAGGCAGTGTGGATATGCTGTTCACCGCCTATAAAACACCTGCGCGTGAGAAGTTCCTTTATTATTCCGCTGTGCCGCTGATTGTTCAAAAAGTCTCCCTTTTTGTAAATAGCTCAAGCCACCTCAACAGCCTTGAAGATATTACATTGGGCAAAGCCTCAACCACGGCAACGCGTCGTAAAGTCAGTTACGGCCCTGTCATTGATAATTTAATCAAACAAAACCAGTTGGTGAATAGCTTTACAGGTAATGATGATATCCACCTCTTGGAATTGCTAAAAGGCAAACGTGTTGATACCGTTCCGCTTAGCCAATTTGTTGCCTATCACAATATTCGCAAAGCTGGCTTAGAAAACGACATCAGGGAAATTCAGCCTCCCGTTCAATCCGTGCCGAGCTACCTGACATTTTCCAAAGCGCTTGATCATAAAAAACTTGCTACGCAATTTAGTGTTGAGCTCATTAAGATGCGCAAAGACGGCAGCATCCAAAAGATTTTGGACCAATGGCTTGCCCAAAACCGCCTCTAGGGCGTAAACTTAAACAAGAGAAAATTTAAATTTTACTGAGGGTTGTTTGATGGCACGTGTTCGCGCAGCCGCCGTTGCCGGGGCATTTTATCCTGATAAGCCAGATGTTTTACGCCATGATCTTGAAAGCTTTTTCAAATCAGCTCAAACAACTCATGCTCCCAAAGAAGGCGAGCCCCTTCCCAAGGCCCTGATTGTCCCCCATGCGGGTTATGTCTATAGCGGGTCTGTTGCAGCAAGCGCCTATATCAAACTACTGCCTTTAAAAGACACCATCAAACGCGTGGTCTTGCTTGGTCCGTGTCATCGCGTTCCTGTTGGTGGGCTGGCCCTTTGCAGTGCGGATTATTATGAAACCCCACTTGGGCGCGTGCCGCTTGATAAAACATTGACCAATAAGGTGGCAAAGCTACCGCAAGTCTTTAGCTTTGATCCCACCCATGTGGAAGAACATAGTCTGGAAGTCCACCTGCCTTTTTTACAATCTATCATTACTGAATTTACCCTGCTGCCCCTTGTTGTTGGGCAAGCCTCCCCCAAGGAAGTTGCCGATGTTCTAGAGGCTGTTTGGGGGGGCCAAGAAACCCTTATTGTGATCAGTACAGACCTGTCGCACTTTCTTGACTATGACGCCTGCCAAGACTTAGACCTGCGCACCCTAAAGGCAATTGAGAATTTTGATGGTAACCAAATCGGTAATGATCAAGCCTGTGGGCGCATTCCCCTAAAAGGCCTGCTTGAAACCGCCAAAGCCCGGGGCATGGACATCACCACATTAGATGTGCGCAACTCCGGTGATACCGCAGGAACAAAAGACCGTGTGGTTGGTTATGGCTCGTGGATGTTAAGCGGTGGGCATCAGCCAAGCCCTCATGAAACCTTTGCCCTAAAAACCAAAGCGATTTTAGAAAGGCATGGCCACACGCTTTTACAAATTGCTGCAGCCTCTATTAAACGCGGTGTCAGCCATGGCGAAGCTATTAAGATCGATCTCTCAAGCTTTCCTGCCAGCTTAAAAGAAGCAGGCGCTTCCTTTGTGACAATTGAAAAGGACAGTGGCAATTTACGCGGTTGTATCGGCTCACTCCAAGCCCATGCACCTTTGGCAAGCGACATTGCTGACAATGCCTTCAAGGCCGGTTTTCAAGACCCGCGTTTCCCCCAAATCTCACAAGATGAGCTCAAGGACCTGAGCCTGCATATCTCAGTTCTCTCACCATCGTTTCCGCTGCATTTCAAGGATGAAGACGACCTTTTGGCACAATTGCGCCCCAATATTGATGGGTTGATCATTCAAGACGGTATGAAACGTGCGCTCTTCCTGCCATCTGTTTGGGAAAAACTGCCCGATAAAAAACAATTCATCACCCACCTTAAGCTCAAAGCCGGACTTGGCGCTGATCATTGGTCGGGGGATTTTAAGGCCTGGCGTTTTATTACGGAAGGTGTTCATTCAGAACATCTGGACGAGCCGGAAAAATTATGGCAAGACAGCTAGAAATCAAATTCCACATACAAACTGGAGAATTTAAGTGAGTTTCACACTAAACGAAGCGGTAATTAAAAAGCTGCTTGACGTCACCCGCCAAGCTGGCGACCTGACGATGGAAATCTATCAAACAGATTTTGAAATCTATTCCAAAAAAGATGAATCTCCAGTTACTGAAGCAGACCGTAAGGCCGAAGCGATCATTACCCCTGTGCTAAAAGCACTGGCCCCTGATGTACCTGTTGTGGCTGAAGAAGCCTTTAGTGCAGGCGATTGCCCCGATGTAGAAGGCAAGATGTTCTGGCTGGTGGACCCGGTTGATGGCACAAAACAATTTATCTCTAAAAAAGATGAGTTTACCGTCAATATCGCGTTGATTGATGAAAACCGCCGCCCCATCTTTGGCGTTGTCCATGCCCCTGCCCTTGATCGTATGTTCTGGGGTTCACTTGAATATGGCGCTTTTGTTAAAGAAGCTGATGGTGAAGTCAAACCCATTTCTGTGCGCACTGCCCCAAGCGAAGGCATCGTTGCCGTTGTCAGTCGCTCTCATAAAACGCCAGAAGTTGATGACTACCTCAAAGACTTCAAGGTGGCAGATGAAGTTTCTTCTGGCTCCTCCATTAAGTTTTGTCAGGTTGCAGAAGGGATTGCAGATGTCTATCCCCGTTTTGGCCCGACAATGGAATGGGACACAGGTGCAGGACAAGCCGTTGTCTTGGGCGCAGGTGGCACGGTAAAAACGCCCCAAGGTGATGAATTCCTTTATGGAAAAGACGGTTTTAAAAACGGATTTTTCATCGCCAAAGGCAAGTGAAATAAAAGCCTATAGGTATTATTTTCTCAAGTTCAAGACTTGCCAGAAAAGTTAAAAAACGGCAGTATTCAATGCATACAGAGAGAACTCTTTGTAGTGACCCTCAAGTGAAGGGGCCATGATATAGCCGCCGTATTTCCTGTACGGTGACTGCCGCGAAGATCGCTACCGCGGGCGGTCGTTCGCAAGAAGGCAGAATGAGAATTAAGGGCTGAGGACCTATCACCTCAGCCCTTCTTCGTTCATATACAAGACCGTTTTGCTCTATACGAAAACACATACCAAATATAAAAAAAGTGCCTATCGTTATAATAGGCACTTTTAAGATTGCTATAAATTAGCTAGGTGCTGGAGTACTTGCAACTTGAGGCTTTTCAATCTTATTAATGATTTGATTGACAACTGCGCCACCGCCACTGGAGCCACTCGTGAAACCAGTTAGAATATTTGGCGGATCATATTCTCTGTGTTGCTTCTTCAGTGTAATATTGCCAGCACCAAAACTAAATCTTAAACCAATTGTAGCAAAGCCACCGTTTTGATTACCTGCACCAATATTACCAAATAAAGAAAGCGAACTATCTTTCATGGGGCGCCATTCAGAGCTGATATATACTGAACGATAGTTACTGTAACCAGCAACACCACCGCTGACTAATAAGTCATCATTTATATAAAAACCGGCATCTAAACCCGCATAACCCGTTGAGCGGCTATAGCCATTTTGCAACCCCAGTGAACCGGAGAATGTAAAATCATCAACATAGATTTCGGTTTCTAAGCCATTTCTCCATAAGTCACGACCATCAACACGAATCCACATGCTCGTCAAACCTGCTAAATAGGCATCAGGATCACGACGGAAAAAGTGTCCTGCCAAACCACCACTATGGCTAGATGGGCTGGTATTCAGCCCACCATCAAATTGAACACCATATGAATGACCAACTGGCGCACTTAAAGAACCACCAACAGCAGCAGAACCTTCACGCCCAACAGAACCACCTTGAATATCTACTTTACCATTCACGCCAGCAACCGCTGGCTTCATCGTATCAGCCATTGCTTGTGAGAAGCTAAGCCCCCCAACAGCTAAAACCGTTGTTAATATTAATGATTTCTTTAACAAAATATTCTCCGCCCATAACCCAAAATGTAATAATGGTAGGACAGATACCATTAATTGTTTATGCCATCAACTTTTTAAACTGCAATGCGGCGTTGTACCCTAGCTTTAGCAGGCCTGGCGCATCTTCAAAACTTTTGCAGAAGGGCGTGAACAAGATACGAGTTTACTTTGTGGTTTGATCCCGTTTTTCACAAAAAATTCTTCATTGTGAAGAAGTGATTCAAGATAAATGGAGGTATGACTAAAACGCCTTTTCACCGCATCCGTTAGGGCTGATCCCACACCTTTTTTCTGCCAAGACGGATGCACAATTACTTCAGCCACCCAGCTGGTCATCACATCGTCACTAAACACACGGGCCATGCCGATCAGTTTTTGTTCTTCAAAAACAAAAAAACCATAACAGCCTTGGGAGAACATTTTATCAAATGTCTCAAATGAAATATCGTATTCAAAGCCATCTGCCGACCAGACATTATTATACAACTCTGTGATATTTTTCGCCTTCAAGAAACGCGTATTGGTTTGAACGTTCCACTTTTTCATTTTTATATGCCATATGATACAATTTTTAATTGCTTTATATATATCGGTGAATTTGTCATAGGTCAATTTCTTTACCAGATATTTCAGCTAAAAATTTTGCCAATTGACAAAAATCATAAAAGAGGTCTCTTTCCTCATGGCTTCACTCTCTAAGGGCCCCATTGCCCCTTTATCACCTGTTTTATTGGCAGGCTTGGCTGCGCGCCCCATACCCGCAAAGCTCTTGCAACCTATTTTTAATGCGGCGATCAAACAGATGCATCAACAACACCCCGGTGTCTTTGATCGCATGACATCAGTAAACTCGCCACGTTTTCTCATTGATCCGGTTGATCTGCCCTTTTCCTTTGTGATGGATACCCATCAAACCGCGCCTTCACTTGAGATTGTCCAAGCTTTTAAAGACGAGCAGGAGCTTTACACCCAAGCAGCCATTCGCGGCCCCTTGGTTTTGTTAATCGAATTGTTAGAAGGGCGCATTGATGGCGATGCGCTCTTCTTCTCACGCGATCTTGTGGTGGAAGGCGACACCGAAGCCGTCCTTGCCTTGCGCAATGCAGTGGATGGCGCAGATATTGATGTGCATAACGACCTCTTGCGCCTGTTTGGCAATTTCGCCAAACCTGCCGATATGGCCGCCCAAGTTGCAGGCAAAATCTTCCAGCGCTTCACCAAAGACCTTAACGTCTTAAGCCAAGCCACACTGGCCCCCCTGCAACGCAAATGCGATGCCCAAGCCGCAAGCATTGAAGAGCTTGAAGAAACCGTTACGACCTTGAAAAAACAGGTCCGCCGCAGAGCAGGTAAAACAGCATGAAGACGCAAAAACTCGAACTCGTTTGCCCTGCTGGCACTCCCGCTGCCCTGCGCGCAGCAGTGGATGCAGGCGCAGATACGGTTTATTGCGGTTTTCGCGATGCCACAAATGCGCGAAACTTCCCCGGTCTGAATTTCTCCCGCGATGAATTGGGCGAAGGCGTTGACTATGCCAAATCTAAAGGTTCAAAAGTCCTTGTTGCGCTGAACACCTATCCAGAGGCAGGCAATCCTGAACCTTGGCATCAAGCCGTGTTGGATGCCTCAGACCTTGGGGCCCATGCTTTAATCATGGCGGATGTGGGCTTGCTGGCCTATGCAGCTGAAAACCGCCCTGAGACACGGCGTCATCTTTCCGTTCAAGCCTCAGCCTCCAACCCTGATGCCATTGCTTATTATAAAAATACATTTGATGTAAAACGCGTTGTGTTGCCGCGTGTTCTCACCGTGGCGGAAATTGCCAAGCTTAATAAAGAGATTGACGTGGAAACCGAAGTCTTCGTATTTGGCGGGCTTTGTGTCATGGCAGAAGGGCGCTGTTCGCTTTCTTCATATGCGACGGGACAATCGCCTAACATGAATGGGGTCTGCTCGCCTCCAAGTCATGTGCGCTATGAAGATAAAGGCAACAAGATGGTCTCAAAACTGGGTGATTTCACCATCAACCAGTTTGCCCAAAGTGAGGCGGCGGGCTATCCAACCTTATGTAAAGGCCGCTTTGTCACCCTAGATAAAGCCTCTTATCTGTTTGAAGACCCAACCAGCCTGAATGCGGCTGAGTTTTTACCAGAACTCATGGAAGCTGGCGTCACCGCCCTTAAAATTGAAGGGCGCCAACGCGGCAAAGCCTATATTGCCCAAGTGGTCGCCGCTTTTAGAAAAGCCGCTGATGCCGCCGCAAACGGCCTGCCCGTTCCACCACTAGGCCTAGAAAACATCACAGAAGGCCAGAAAGAAACCACTGGTGCCTATAACAAGAGGTGGCAATAATGAACACACATCTAAATCTCGGCCCTGTTTTATTTAACTGGCCCGTTGAAAAGCTGAAAGATTTCTATTTCGCCATTGCGGATGAAGCCCCTGTTGATACGGTCTTTTTAGGCGAAGTGGTCTGTTCAAAACGTCAGCCTTTTTTTGCCCCTGAAATTCCAGAAGTGGCAGAACGTTTAACCCAAGCTGGTAAACGCGTTATCTTCTCCACGCTTGCCCTTGTCATGACCAAGCGCGAGATGGAACTGGTGCGCGAGTTGTGCGACATGGACGGGGTGATGATTGAAGCTAATGATATTTCAGCCTGTTCTAAACTCATGGGTCGCCCCCATGCGGTTGGGCCTTTTGTAAATGTCTATAATGAAGGCGCCCTTGGTGTGATGGAACAACAAGGCGCAACCCATATTTCACTACCTTCAGAACTTTCAAGAAACTCCCTTCAGGCTATGGCGAAAGTAGCCAAGTCAGACCTTGAAGTTCAAATCTTTGGTCGCCTGCCCTTGGCGCTATCTGCACGGTGTTATCATGCGCGTTCTCACGGTCTGGCAAAAGACTCCTGCCAATATGTTTGTGATAAAGACCCAGACGGTATGGACCTTGATACCCTAGATGGCGATCCGTTCTTGGCGGTAAACGGTATTCAGACCATGTCTTATACTTGTGCCAATCTGGTCGGTGAACTGGATGATCTGCAATCCATGGGCATTCGCCATTTTCGCCTTTCTCCACATGATACCAACATGGCTGATGTGGCAAGCATCTATCGTGATGTTCTGGACGGCAAACTCGAAGCCCTTGAAGCCACAGAAAGACTTGATGACCTCATGGACGGGCTGCCTTTTGCCAATGGCTTTTACTATCAAAGCGAAGGCGTTAAAGCCAAGGGGACGCAAGAAGAGTTCGACCTATAGGTTTTTACTTCACTTTATCGTGCTTTCACGATATGAGAACCATATGAGTGATGCTGAAAACATATTCCCCCCCACAACAGATAACCTTGCGCGTGCGGGTGAGCATATTTGTGCGGGGCGGCTTGTAGCTTTTCCAACCGAAACGGTTTATGGGCTTGGCGCAGATGCCACAGATGAAGAGGCCGTGGCCTCTATCTTTGCCGCGAAAGAACGCCCCTCATTCAACCCGCTAATTGTCCATGTGCCGGATATGGAAACAGCGCGCAAGCTGGTGGAATTTACCCCGGCGGCTGAAAAGCTGGCGGATGCTTTTTGGCCCGGTGCCCTCACCCTTGTTTTACCACGAAAAAATGACAGCGGCCTTTCCTTGCTGGTTAGTGCGGGGCTTGATACGGTTGCCATTCGCCTGCCCAATCACCCCATTGCAACGGCCCTTTTAAAACAGTCTGGTCGCCCTATTGCCGCGCCCAGCGCTAATAAGTCCGGTCAAATATCACCAACACAGGCAAATCATGTGGCCCAATCCCTTGGGGCAAAAGTCGATATGATCCTTGATGGTGGTCCGTGTGAGGTGGGGCTTGAATCAACCGTTGTGGATGCTTGTGGTGCGCAAGTCGGTTTCTTGCGCCCCGGTGGTATTTCAATTGAAGAGCTTGAAGGGGTTGTGGGGAAATTGATCTTTCCTGATGATGCACCCGATGCACCCAAATCCCCCGGCATGCTGACGAGCCATTATGCACCAAACCTGGCCATGCGCTTAAATGCAAAAGACATCCGCCAAGGTGATATCCTGCTTGGTTTTGGCCCAGAGTGTACAAAGGCCACATTAAATTTAAGCCCTTCAGGTAATCTTAACGAAGCAGCCGCTAATCTCTTTGCCATGATGCGGGAGCTGGATGTGAAAGGCTATAAATGCATGGCTGTTTCACCCATTCCCAATAAAGGCCTTGGTCTTGCCATAAATGACCGTTTAATTAGGGCTGCGGCACCGCGCAGCTAAGACTAAAAGAGACAGAAAAGAAGACATTAGGGTTATGGGGAAAACATCGGGGGCTGTTTCAGCCGGTCATCCACACACAACACAAGCTGGCGCACGTATGCTGGAAGAAGGCGGCAATGCCTTTGATGCCATTTTGGCGGCCATGTGTGCGTCTTGCGTGGTGGAGCCTGTGCTCTCTTCACTGGGCGGCGGTGGTTTCTTACTCGCCCATGCACAAGATCAAGACCCGCTCCTTTATGATTTTTTCACCCAGACGCCAAAGGTGCGCCGTGAAGAAAGCGAGTTTTATCCCATTTTGGCCGATTTTGGCACAGTCACCCAAGAATTCCATATTGGGCGTGGCTCCATTGCCACACCGGGTTTAGTCAAAGGCCTGTTTGAAGCCCATAAAGACCTGGGCAGCCTGCCTATGGATGTAATTGTTGCCCCAGCTGTTGAGCTTGCCAAAGACGGCGTGCGGGTCAATCAAATGCAGGCAAAGATTTTTGATATTGTTGAGGCTATCTTTATGGCCTCACCTGATAGCAAAGCCCTTTATGGCAGCCACAAGGGTGATAAACATCTTTTGGGTGAAGGCGAGCTACAAACCAACCCGGATATGGGCAACCTCTTTGAAGCCTTGGCCCGCGATGGTGAAGACCTGTTTTATAAAGGCGATATCGCCAAGCTGATTGAAACAGACAGTTGGGACAATGGCGGTCATCTCAGCATGGCGGACCTGCATGAATACCGTGTTGAGCGAAGAAAACCTCTGCGCGTTGATTATGCCCGTTCGCATTTTTACACCAATCCAGCGCCTTCCACAGGTGGCTTGCTTATTGCTTTTGCTTTAGAGCTGATTAAAACTGCAGGCTTTCGCGATTTATCCTTTGGTTCAAAAGACCATGTTGAACGCCTAAGCCAGATTATGGCCCTTACCAACAAAGCGCGCATTGATGCCAAGCTTGCCCAAGGGGCTGAACAGGCCCAGCTTAAAATGCTGGATCAGGATTTCTTACAAACGTACCGCAAAGAAATCATGGGTCGCCCCACAGCCCTGCGCGGCACAACCCACATGAGCGCCATTGATAAGCACGGCAATGCAGCTTCGCTTACGGTTTCAAACGGAGAAGGCTGTGGTCATATCCTGCCCGGCACAGGTGTTATGCTCAATAACATGCTGGGGGAAGAAGATATCAACCCCCATGGCTTTAACCAATGGCCCACAGATACACGCATGTGCTCCATGATGTCACCCACCTTATTGTTGCGCGATGACGGGGTCAATGTGGCGTTGGGCTCTGGCGGGTCCAATCGCATTCGCACGGCAGTCTTGCAAGTCCTGGTCAACCTACTTGAATTTAATATGAATTTGGAACAAGCCGTTTCTGCCCCGCGCATGCATTTTGAGCGCGGCCTGTTAAACATGGAACCCGGCTTTCCCCTTGAAGCCACACAGGCTTTAAGCGAACATGTGCCCAATTATAAAATCTGGGACGCCCAAAACCTCTTTTTTGGCGGCGTACATTCCGTGCGCGCCAACCTCAACACAGGCCGCTTTGACGGCGTCGGCGATGCCCGACGCGGTGGCGCGGCTATTATTATCGATGAACATATGGATGCCTCATGAGCGCTGATAAAAAATATATCCTGACGATTTCTTGTCCTGACCACACGGGTATTGTGGCTCAGGTTTCCAGCTTTTTAGCAGACCAAGATGCTTTTATTACGGAATCTGCCCATTTTGGTGATCCGGTTTCTGATCGTTTCTTTATGCGCACGGTTTTTACACCCGGTCCCTATACACCTGATGCCTTTGAGCTCGCCAAGAAATTCTCCCGCGTGGCAGAACGTTTTCAAATGGTATGGGGCATTCATGATGCCAAGCGCAAACAGCGCCTGCTCATTATGGTGTCCAAGTTTGACCATTGCTTAAACGATTTGCTTTATCGCTATCGCACAGGTGAGTTAAACGCCGATATCCCCGCCATTGTTTCAAACCATCCTGATCTTGAGCGCTTGGCTGAATGGCATGATATTCCGTTTTATCATATGCCTGTCTCCAAAGAGAATAAGGACGAGCAGGAAGAACAGGTTTGGGACTTAATTGAAAATCTGGAAATCGATCTGGTGGTTCTCGCGCGCTACATGCAAATTCTCTCGCCGCGCATGTGTGAGAGATTGCGCGGGCGCTGCATCAACATCCATCATTCCTTCTTACCAAGCTTTAAAGGGGCTAACCCCTATCGCCAAGCCCATGAACGTGGTGTGAAGCTCATTGGGGCAACCGCGCATTATGTAACGGGTGATTTGGATGAAGGTCCGATCATTGAACAAGCCGTTGAGCGTGTGGACCATACCTACACACCAGACAAGCTCAAAGCCGTTGGACGTGATATTGAAAACGGTGTGCTTTCGCGTGCAGTACGTGCACATGTGGAGCACCGCGTTTTGATGAATGGCTTAAAAACTGTCGTTTTAAAATAAGTATTTTTTATAAGCGGCCTGTGCGATTCATATAGCTAATGAACTGCAATTGTAGTTTTATTGAATCGGTTTCGAATTGTTTTTGATTCGAAACCGATTCAATCTACATCTTGCGCAAATAAAATTTTGCGCGCACAATAAACTTAGTTCCCAGAATAGGACTATGAACATGACCCAACAAACCCTTGAAAACATCAATTTGTTGGACGGTCTACCAACGGATGTTATTGAAGAACTCAATAAACAATGCCGATGGAAATGGTACGACGCCCACGAACAGATTATTGACCGCCAAGCTGACAGCACGGATGTGTTCTTCATCGTGCAAGGCCGCGTGCGCATTGTCATCTACACAGTGGGTGGCAAAGAAATAACCTTGGATGATTTCACCGAAGGCAAACAGTTTGGCGAAATGGCTGCCATTGATGGCCTGCCGCGCTCTGCAAGCGTGATGGCCATTGATAGAGCCCTACTTGCCGCTATGCCCCAACCACGTTTTATGAGCCTGCTGACCGGTCACCCCATTGTGGCTGAGCGTGTTTTGAAAAACATGGCTCATATCATCCGCATTTCAAATGAGCGCATCATGGACCTTTCCACACTTGGTGCGGCTAACCGCGTCCATGCCGAAATTTTGCGCCAAGCCCGCGAGAATATGACCGATGAGGATGAGGCTTTTATCTCACCCATTCCCATTCATTCCGATATCGGTTCGCGCATCAGTTCCACACGCGAAACAGTTGCGCGTGTGATGAATGACCTTGCGCGCAAAGGCTTTGTTGAGCGCCAAAAAAATGGCCTTATTGTCAAAAACATTGAACTCCTCACCCAAATGGTTGAGGAAGTCCGCGGGGACTGATGATAATTTTTACTCATCTCATATTTAATTATATGAGTGTGACTGTAATCACAGACCTTTAAACTTTGTTAAGGCATTCTTATATTTATAGAAGAGACAAAGACATGACGGTCCTTCACCCAGAGGACAAATCGAGAGCAGTTGTAAGCTTTGTTTCTCAATAGAACTTTTTCATTCCCGAGACTTTTAAGCCACACCATCATGCGTGTGGCTTTTTTTACGTAAATATACGTATTTTTTCACCTAGGTGTGATGAGCGTCACAGTCACCGCTGATCAACTACGTCATTATACCTACATAGCCGGGACTGGTGCGTCACTTTGTGATGTTAACGCGGCTATTATCTACACCAGTCCATTCGTTATCCCTCAAGAGTATACTTAGCCCCTAAGTCATTAGATTTAGGGGCCTTTTTTTGCTCAAATCAATCCCGTTTTGGTGGGGCGAAGCGAAGCTTTTGGCGGCCTTCTGGTGAAAGAGAGACCAGCATTTCATAAACAAAATCTGTAATGGCTTTGTCCATCTCGCGATGCTGTGCATGCAGATGAGTATGGGCTGCTTTGACATTATCCAGATCAAAAGGTTCTTGATGGGCTGCTTGACCGATGAGCCCGAGGGCTTCATGGATATTGCGACCGCTTTTCTTCATATTATCCATATGCTTTTGCAAGACCGCCTCATAGATAATACGGTCCTGTCCCTCTAAATCCTCAGCCATTTTTGTAAAAACGTCTTGAGGTAAAGGCCGTCCAGTGGAAGGACCATGGGGGCCCAAAAGAATAAAGCCGATAAGAACCACGTTTAAAAGAAGAGAGCCCCAACATAAGGGATTTTTCCATCGCGGACTGACAAACCCTTTGCCCATAACTTAGAACCCTCCATAACTATAAAGAGTTGCCAAGACAACATCTTCAGATGAAGCTTGCAGCCATTGGCTTAGAACCAACACAAGAGAAGAAACCAGACCAACACCGCCCAGAGTATAAAGACTTTCACGCATCCCCATAGGGGCAAACATAGGGGCTTGAGCCATGTTTATTTTGGCAAAAATTTCCTCTTCAAGTCGGCTCATGCGATTATGAGACACATCGACTTTATAATGGTCTAACCAATTGTTCAGCTGTTTATCGTTTGTTTTTGTCATCTGCCCAGCCCTCTATTCCCAAATCAGTTAATTTTATTTTTAAAGCTCTGCGTGCACGATGGAGTAATCCGGTGACGGCGCCTGTCGTCAACTCCATGATCTCAGAAATCTCGGCTGAACTCAGCCCTTCATAATATGACAGAACAATAACAAGACGTTGTTGTGGCGTCAGTTCAAAAAATAGATTCCTGATAATCTCTTCCACTTGTTTTTCGTGCACATGTGAAAGAGCATCTTTTTCTAATGAGGGCAGAATTTCGATTTGCTCTATCCCCAAATGTTTAATTTGGCGATATTTATCAATACAGAGATTGACCGTTACACGATAAAGCCATGTTTTAAGCTTGGCTTGTCCATCGCAATCCCAATCGGCAGCTTTATTCCAAAGCTTGAGCATAACCTCTTGGGCGATATCTTCTGCATTGCTGGCATCACCCACCATACGTTCTGCTGTTTTTAAAACGTAGGGAAGATGTCTTTGTATTAAAGAATGGAATGCTTTTTGATCGCCTATGGCCAAACGATCCAAAAGCTCGGCATCTGTCTCTTGGTCACCAAAAGCTGCCCTCACTGCCTTACTTCCATTCTTTCAACAATAAAATATCTCAACAAACAATTATGTGGAGATAAAGGTTTGCTGTGCACTCAACATTGTACTCAGGCTTGAGGCATCTGCATAAGCATTATTAGCTTGTGCATGAGCGGAGTTGCGGAAATTTTGCAATTCCTGTTGAAGCAATTCCAGAATATTTTCTTCAGTTGAAGAACTATCCGTTTCCTCGCTTTCTTCACTAAAAGCTGTTGAGCTCTCACTGTCATCATCATCTTCACTAAGGTTTGAAGATGCGTCTTCCAACGCCTGAAGCAAAGAAGACAGCATGTCCCCGCCCATCATACCAGAACCACCAGAAGGCGGTGGCGGTGGGGGCGGTGGCATTTTGGAAAACTCTTCCTCGCTTACCGAGCCATCACCATCTGCATCCATTTGTGAAAAAATTTCACTGGCTGCAGGGGCATCAGCTGGCGCATCAGCGGGTTTGGCCGCTTCAAACTCTTCCAGAGAAAACTGTCCATCGCCATCAGTATCGATTTTGCTGAACATATCCTGACGTCGTTGAGCGTGATCTATCGACCCGCCCGAGCCATATGAACCTATCGCGTCCATAGTATTTCTCCTATGTAAAAAAACATGCTCACAAAAGCATGGAATGCCTCAAGAAAAAGACACTCATAAAGTTACACGGGTGAAGCTGGCAAAAACTTACGCAAGAAATGAAATTTATTTTAAGGGTGTTGTGAAAACCTTAATCCTGTTTAATCAGGTTATTGAGTTTGGGCAAGATATGGGCATTTTTACGGTGGACTAAATGATACAGTGGGAATTCCCACAAGGCTTTGTCACTTTTGTGGATATTGCTCGTCATATTTGAAGAGCCCACCACGCCTTCAAGACCCACAACCACATCGAGGCGCTTTCTTTCCAGCAGTCTGAAGAGCTCGTCATATGAATTTGCCAGAAAGAAGTTTTTCCCCTGCACTCTTTCTTCTGCGTAAAGCTCCCCACGGATAATCCCCACAGAGTAGTTGTTTAAGTCACCCCATGAGGAAACCTGCACCTCCTCATCCAGACTATAGGCATAAGCCCTGATCGTATGGATGGGATGAGCTGTTCTTAATAAGCTGGGGTAGCGCAAAGTGGCACTTTCAATACGGGCAACTTCACCAAAACAGACCCCTCTGGCGGCCTCTAATAACGATCTTCTATTGGGTAAATCTTTAAAGGCGACTTTATAGCCCAACTTCTTATAGAGTTTTTCCAACTCATCACTGGCCCCTAAATGAATAGAGGGAAATTCAGCCCGGCAAATCGTAACCTGCTGAAAGGCATTGGCTTGCCCAACAGACATCCCCTGATAAAAACATATCAGGCCAAGTAAGATAATAAGCGGTGCATTTCTTGGCATTATATCAATACCTAATAATCAATTCAGCTAAATTAGACTAACCGTAAATTAAAAATATTCAAAGAATATAACCTGAGAATTAGCATAATTTATTTGTGATAATGACTCGCATTGTCATTGACAGCGATTCTTAATTAGCCTATCAATTTCTCATTGATAATCATTCTCATTGATAGGGTTTGTAATGAAGGTTCTTCAACTTCTTAAAACGACTGCAGCGGGAGCAGTCATGATCGCAGCCGCTTCTACAGCACAAGCAGCTGCACCAACTACTGCGGAAATCGTGAAAAACTATTCCGACATTGCACATGCAATGTTTACGGATGCCTACACAACAGCACAAAAACTTAAAACGGCTGTTGATGCCCTTATCGCCAATCCAAGCGATGCAACACTAAAAGCTGCACGCGACGCATGGGTTGCTGCCCGTGTACCATATCAACAAACAGAAGGTTTCCGTTTTGGGAACACTGTTGTTGATGACTGGGAAGGTAAAGTCAACGCATGGCCATTAGATGAAGGTCTCATCGACTATGTTGATGCGTCTTACGGTAAGTCATCTGATGAAAACCCAGCCTACACGCTAAACATCATCGCCAATAAAAAAGTACGTATCGGCCCAGACGTCATTGATGCCACAAACATCACGCCTGAGCTTCTCGAAGGTTCAATCCACGAAGCACAAGAAGTTGAAGCAAACGTTGCCACTGGCTACCACGCTATCGAATTTTTGCTTTGGGGCCAAGATTTAAACGGCACAGAGGCAGGTGCAGGCAACCGTCCAGCAACTGACTTTGATACGAAAAACTGCACAAACGGCAACTGTGATCGTCGTGCACAATTCTTGTCTGCCGCAACGGACCTTTTGATCTCTGATCTGGAATATATCGTTGCTGCATGGGCTAAAGACGGCGAAGCACGCAAAGACATCTCTTCTAAAAATGAAAATGATGCGCTTTCTACAATCTTATCCGGTATCGGTTCACTATCTTATGGTGAATTGGGCGGTGAGCGTATGAAGCTTGGCGTTTTGCTGCATGATCCAGAAGAAGAGCATGACTGCTTTTCTGACAACACACATAACTCTCACTACTATAACCAAGTTGGCATGAACGCGATTTACAATGGTAAATACCAACGTGTTGATGGTTCTGTCATCTTTGGCGCAAGTGTTGCGGGTTTGGCCCAAGCCAAAGCACCAAAAGCACATACACGCCTGCAAGGCCTGCTTGATGCAACAAGTGCCAAAATGGAAGTTATGAAAGTCACTGCTGATAGCGGCAAAATGGCTTACGACCAAATGCTGGCTGAAAACAATGATGCAGGTAACAAAATCCTTCTGGATGTTGTTGACGGTCTTGTGAACCAGACACGCGGTATCGAACAGGTTGTTTCTGAACTCGGCCTGAAGATCGCGGTTGAAGGTTCTGACAGCTTGGATAATCCAACTGCTGTTGGTCACTAAACAGAACATCTCTTCGGGGTATATAGGGGGAAACTATCATGCCTATTTCCAGAAGAAGTGTTATTGGCGGGAGCGCGGCCTTGGTCGCGCTTTCGGCATTTCCACTTCTCGCTAAATCAAGTCTGAGCACTACCCGCCCGGGTGTGCCAAAAAGAAAAAAACCAGTCCTTAACGACACTGTTGTTGAGGCCAATCTGGTCGCTAAAATTCGCCCAACGAAATTGTTTGAAGGTGGGCCAGAACTGCCGCTTTGGACCTATGGCGATGATCTCCTTCCGGTGATCCGCGTTCCCAAAGGTGCCCGTCTTCGCACCACCCTAAAAAATGAATTACCTGAACATACCTCCATTCACTGGCATGGCATCCGCCTGCCCAACCATATGGACGGTGTGCCTTATGTCACCCAGCAACCTGTTGAGCCGGGTGAGAGCTTTACCTATGATTTCACCGTGCCTGATACGGGCATGTTCCCTATGCATTCACATTGCAACCTGTCCACCCAGTTGGGTAAAGGGCTCGCGGCAGCCTTGATTGTTACGGGTGATGAAACCAGACCTTATGATGATGACGTCTTATGCGTGATCAAAGACTGGCACCTTGATGAAAACGGTAACTTCACCGATTTCACCACACCAAAAGGCGCAAGCCGCAGCGGCACCTTTGCCACAGCGCGTAGCGTGAACCTGCAAAAACTTCCGGTCATGGAAGTGCCAGCGGGTGGTGACGTGCGTGTTCGCATGATGAGTGTCAATAACTCGCGCGTAAACCAAATCGGCATTGAAGGCGCAAATGGTGCAGCTATCATCGCAACCGATGGTCAGGCTGTTGCCCCCTTCCCGCTTAAAACATGGCGTTTGGGTTCAGCCATGCGCATCGACGTTGTGGTACGCACACCAGAGCCGGGCAAAGAAGTCATCATTTATGATTATTTCGCGCCACAGCCCGTGCCAATTGCCAAACTAAAATCCGTTGGCCCTATGTTAGATCGCGGGGAGTTTGACCCAGCGCCCCTTTATGCCCCTGACATTGCCGAGCCGGACCTTTCTAACGCGATACATGAGCGTGTGGAATTTACCGCAACCGCCACGGCCTCCCCACCGGACATTAATCTGCCCGATGGACAGGTCTTGAAAATGGCAGATGCGCTGTGTTTGTCTGATGAAACCTTCTGGGCGATCAATCAACGCACATGGCCCCAAGATGGGCATAAAACATTACCTGCCCCGTTGTTTAACCTCAAACGCGGGCGCACCTATGTTTTTGAATTGGTCAATGCCACACCGCATGTGCACCCTATTCACATTCATGGTCATACATTCCTCTATTTAAAATCAAACAAAAAATCTTTGCCGAAACACTTCACCGATACGGTTCTTATTCGTCCAAAAGAACGGGTACATGTGGCCTTTGTTGCCGATAACCCGGGTGATTGGATGTTCCATTGCCATATTGTTGAACATGAAGAAACAGGAATGATGGGCATCATCAACGTCACTTAATGAAAAAAACAACGTTCGTACTCTGTGGCTTGTTGCTGGGGACTTCCTCAGCACAAGCTGCTTCTTTAGATTTTGCAATGGGTAAAGCCTTGTTTGATCGCCCTTGGACCTCTGCACCGGCTTCAACACAGGCAACAGACGGTCTTGGCCCTTTGTTTAATGCCCGTTCCTGTGTGGCGTGCCACCCAAAAGGCGGGCGTGGCAAGATCACTGTGTCCAACGATGGTAAAATCGGCGGTCTGGGTTATGTGCTGCGCCTTGGCAATGAAAAAGGGGAAGCCGACCCGATCTATGGTCGCCAGCTTCAAACCAATGCCATTCATGGGCAAAAGGCCGAAGCCCGTGTCTATCTGGATGATAATTATTACCGTATTGAAGACTTAGCTTACGGGGAAATGTCACCAGAAACAAACTATGCGGGTCGTCTTTCCCAACCCCTTTTTGGCCTTGGTTTGCTTGAAGACGTGAGTGATGAGACCATTCTTGCACAGGCTGACCCCGAGGATAAAAATAACGATGGTATTTCCGGTCGCCCCAATATGATCAATGGTCAGCTTGGGCGTTTTGCGTGGAAAGCCACCGCCCCGACTTTGCGCATTCAAGCCGCTAACGCCTTTTCAAACGATATTGGCATGTCCACGCCAATTCATCGCCATCACTTTGGCGATTGCACCGCAAAACAGCCAGAGTGCCAAAAAGGCCCCCATGGCGACAGTGTGCAGTTTGAGAATTTAGAGATTGATAGCAAGATGCTTAATCTTGTTGCGCTTTACCTCAAAAGATTAAAAGCCCCAACCCCACAGGTTCAAGAAACCTTGCCTTTGTTTAAGGATGTGGGTTGTGCCTCTTGTCATACACCAGAGCTTACCACCAAATCAGGCAAAAAAGTCGCAGCCTATAGCGACCTTCTTTTGCATGATATGGGCGACGGGCTAGCTGATGGTATTGCAGAAGGTCAGGCCAGTGGGCGCGAATGGCGCACCCAGCCTTTATGGGGAACCTCAAATACAAAACGTTTCTTACATGACGGTCGTGCCACTTCCGTTGAAGAAGCCATTAACTGGCATGGTGGGGAAGCTCAAAGAGCAAAAGAAAACTTCCTCAAGCTTTCTGCCAGCGACAAACACCGTCTCATTTCTTTTTTAAACAGCCTTTAAGGATTTAAAATGAAGCGCCTCTTTCTTTTCTTCTTTTTTATCGCCCTTGTGCCACTTAACGCCCAGAGTGCCGATAAATTACAACATGACATTTCCAAAAAGGTAACGCATGATTTTATCGTTCCTGCCTATGGGGAATTTGCAAAACAGGCCACTAAACAAGCACAAGCTTGGGAGAAATCCTGTAAGGCTGATGATTTAAAAGCTGTTTATCATGACACAGCAGATGCGTGGTCTGCGGTTCAACATATTACCTTTGGTCCGGTTTCTTTCCTGCTTAGAAAAGATCGCCTCTATCACTGGCCAGAACGTCGCAATGCGGTTTCAAAAGGCATGAACAAGCTTTTGGCAAAAAATGACGAAGCTTTGCTTGACCCTAAAAAATTTACCCGCACAAGTGTGGCGGTACAAGGCTTGCCCGCGCTTGAGCGTCTTGTCTTTACAGATATGATGAGCGATGAGTGGTCTTGTAAGGTTGGTCAAGCCATTGCCAAGAACATTTCTGACATTGCCAATGACACGCTCAAAGACTGGACAGACCTTCAAGGTGTGATCATCAAAGGTGAAGGCCACCCGTTGTATTTTGAAACAATGAGTGAAGTGACCATCCGTCTCTTTACCGAGCTTTTGGCGGGTTTCCAGATGATTACAGATCAAAAGATTGCCTTGCCTATGGGAACTGGCATTAAAAAAGCCAACGGCCGTCGTGCTGAAGGCTGGCGCAGTAATCGTCCAAACGTCTTTGTGGTTAAAAATGCCAATGCGCTTTATGCCATGGCCCAGCCTTTCATGACCTTCCTGCCTAAAGCGGAGAAGGAAGAGCTCACGAAACAATATGCAACGTTCCTTACAGCAGCAGAAGCACTTCCTGCCATTCCAACTGCGGTTAAAGATGTTGCCATGCGAGAACAATTAAAAGATTTCCTCAAAATCAGTAAGGAAACACGGGCGCTGATCATCAAACAATTTACCCAACATCTCGGTATTCCGGTTGGGTTTAACAATCTAGATGGAGACTAATATGCATCGTCGTACATTTTTGAAAGCATCTCTTGGGGGGATGTCTGCTGTTGCTTTTTGCAAAAATGTAAACGCATCGACACTTAATCAGGGCTGGTTTAGCGGGATCAAAGATTCCGCTGATCGCTTTGGCGTGGTTCATATTGGTGCTGACTTTAACGTCACGCCTTTATTCCTCACCCAACAGCGCCTGCATGGGATTTCAAAACACCCGCTTAAGGCCGAAGTCGTCGCCCCTGCGCGTCGCCCCGGTATTGAGCTGTTTGTTTTTGATCTCAATTCTAAAAAACTCACAACCATCAAGGCTGCAAAAGGCCGTCACTTCTTTGGTCATGGGAACTACTCCAAAGATGGTGCGCGTTACTTCATTACTGAAAGCGCCATTGGTGAAGATAAAGGCGTTGTGGGTGTTTATGATGCGCTTAACGGCTATGAGCGCATCGGCGAGTTTGATAGTGGTGGCGTTGGCCCCCATGAAAGCCGCATCAGCCCGGATGGCAAAACCCTTATCGTTTCAAACGGTGGCATTTTGACCCATCCTGATACGGGGCGTGCCAAACTCAACCTTGATACCATGGCCCCGAACCTCAGCTTTATTGATGTTGCCAGTGGTAAAATAACCAAGCAGCTGTCATTGCCTGAAAGCCAGCATAAACTCTCCATGCGCCATATGGATGTGGACACAGATGGCACGATTTATATCGGTTTACAAGATCAGGAAAAAGGCCGTTTGGATCAGCCACTGGTATGGAAAACCCAAGGTGACAAACTGGTTGCCATGGCAGAACCTGCAAAAGGTTGGAAAATCTTTAACGGCTATATCGGCAGTGTCTGTGCCAACAACGGTGCGCTGAGTGTTTCTTCACCGCGTGGCAATGCGGTATACATGTGGTCAAAAGATGAAAACCGCGCTTATCTTTCCGAAGATATCTGCGCTGTTGCCAAACTTCCCGGCGATGGCTTCATGATGACCACGGGTAAAGGCAAAATCATGGATGTGAGGGGACGAGAAGCCACACATGGCTATCGTTTTGATAACCACTGCACCCCTGCTTAAATAGACTTTATCACCGATATGATACATTGAAGGGCCCCTTTTTTTTAGGGGCCTTTCTTGTTTTTAAAGCTTGATGGCGCGCATACGGATATTGGAGGTTTTATTATCCTGCATGCGATGTTCCAAATGGGTCAGGCGTGAAACGATATCGTGGCTCGCTTGAATGACTTTTTGATAAGAAATATCCGCGCCTTCATAATCATTGCGGTTAAGTTCTGACATGGTTTTGTGCGACAACTCATGAAAAGCATGGTGGGAGCTTTCTAGATGCTCAAACTCATCATCTTTTAAATAATTCTCCCGCCCGATGGTATTGATCCAAACACCAAGGCTGCATTCATCAGCATGTTGGATTTTCTTCAGTTTTATATTGCGCTGAAAGCCTTTACCCAAATTTTGCACCCAGATCACATGGTTTAGCCGGGCTGCATTAATATCAAAGACAGAGGCTAGTTTTGCCATTTTCTTTTTGCGAAAGGCATACCATGGCACTTTCGTGCGATCCAGATACATGGGGAAAGGTTCGTCTTCTTTTTCCGCGCCTAAAAACTTGTTAAAGGCCCCTTTTGCCTGATCAATCACCCCCTCATAATCGTTAGAAGCCACACTGAGCTCTAACGTGGTCAGCAGATAAACCACATCGCGGCTGCTGGCACGCAAGCGGTTGATCATCGCCAAGGCACGGTCTTTATCGCCATGGAGCTTAAGGTCAATGATCTCATCGGCAATGGTATGAAAGTTGTTATGCTCTTCTTTAAGTTTCCAAATCTCAGGAAACTGACCATATTTGCGCAAACCGCTGGAATAAATCCAATGGCCCAAATCACAATTGGCATGAATGCGTGAAGAAGAAGCAATACTGCCCCCAAGGGCGAGACGCTCCAGTTCCAACTCCCACCCCACATGAGCCAAGCGTGCAACATTTACATCCAGGGTGATATCTAAAGCCATTGTCTTTCCTTGCTTATTTTTAGTTTGCATACAATATTAAGCACAAACATATAAGCAGCTGCTAATAACTTAAATGATATCTATCAATTTACTTTTTTTTGAGCGTTTTAAATAAACCATAGCCTGCCAAGCCAGCAACCGCTGCCAAGACAATCGGCCCACCAAAGCCAGACAAGCCGAGCCCTAATTTTAGGCCACAGGCCTTACCTGTGAAAAAACCACCGCCTGCTGAAACCATACCCGCATGATGGGCTGCACCTAAACCGGCACCAGCGCCTGTTGTTTTAAGGCTTGTAACCTGTTGAACTACGCTCTGTACAGTAGATGCCTGATCCAAAATTTCAGCTGAACTGTTCCGATTTTCTTTTACCATAAGAGAGACTTTCGCAGGTATATTTAAAATGCTTAATATACATATCCCATTACACCAAAGAAAACTACTTTAAAACAATTCTCTATCAATCATATAAAAAGTGAAATTGGTTGTTCACAAGTGCCTTTCAGATAGTTAGCATGAACATGTAAATATGTATATTTTCTCTATTGTTAAAGAACATGTGAAAGCCCAATGGGAGCCCTGCTAAATGCTGAAAACTTTATGGCGTAGACTTGAAATCTATAAGTCTCCCCTTACCCGCAAGGTCACCATTGGCGTATTTCTTGGTATCATCCTCATTGAGATCATTATCCTTGTTCCTTCCTACAATAATAAAGAGAAGGAACTGCTTAATGGATTGACCTCAAAAATCGATTTGATTGCCACGTCGATTTTACCCATTAGTGAGCTCAGCCTTGAACATCGCTTGGGTCTGCTTCGTGAAGTCCCTGATATCATCCATCTTTATGATGCCGATGCGCTTGATGAAGAACAGATGGAGATTTATTCACGCTCTTCTCATACCCTCACCCTCTCTCATAACCTGCCTGATGATAAAGACAGACGGGTTGTGATTATTGCAGATGCTGCCTTTGTCCCCGTTGAAATGAATGCTTATGTGGGGCGCATCGTCGGGCTGATCCTGATTATTTCTGCCTTTGTGACGGTCGTGACCATGTTGGTGCTGGAACGCTTACTCATTAACCCATTGATGAAGCTCAACACCGCGCTTAATTCCAATAAGGATGATGTAAATATCGAAGCCCTTTCTGATGATATGCTCGATAGGCGCGATGAGTTGGGGGATTTGGCACGCTCTTATAAATCCCTTGGCGATAATATCTCGGCAGCTTTTTCAGAAATTGAGGTTTTAGCGCGTTTTCCTTATGAAAACCCAAACCCGATTTTGCGCTGTTCTTCTGATTTTAAAATCATGTATTCCAACACCATTGCATGGAATGAAACAGGATTTTTCAAAGATAGTGAAAAAAGCATCATTTGTGATGACCTAAAATACAGTGTCAAACATACCTTAGATGAGAACCAGAACGCCACCCAAACAATCAATTGTAATGGCACCATTTATTCCTGCACGCTGGTCCCCATCAAGGAATATGGCTATTGCAATCTTTATGCACGTGATATCACCTCGCAAATCCGTGCTGAAAAAGCCCTGCAAAGCCTAAACCTTCAGCTGGAAGATGTGGTGCGTGATCGCACAAGAGAGCTTGAAAAACAAAAAAGCCAGCTTAGTGCCACCATCAGCGCATCGCTTGATGCCATTATCATTATGTCACTTGATGGACGCATCGTTGAATTCAGTCAATCTGCAGAAAGTGTCTTTGGCTATAAAACCTCTGAGGTGATGGGTAAAATCCTGTCTGACTATCTTATTCCTGAACAATTTAAAGAATCTCATGACAAAGGGTTGCTGCATTTCATTGAAACAGGTGAAGGCAATGTCATTGGCAAACGTATTGAGATTGAGGCCCAACATAAAGACGGTCATGTCTTTCCAATTGAGCTCGCTATTCATGTTTCAGGTTCTGGTGAGGAACGTTTGTTCATTGCTTATTTGCGCGATATCAGCAGCCGAAAAGAACAAGAACAAGACCTGATCCTTGCCAAAGAACATGCTGAAAGCGCCAACACGGCCAAGTCTGAATTCTTGGCTACCATGAGCCATGAAATTCGCACCCCTATGAATGGCGTGATCGGCATGACCGGCCTGTTGATGGATACGGGCCTGAACGATGAGCAACATCATTATGCCGATACTATCCGCCATTCTGGTGAAGCACTCATGCGTATTATTAATGATATTCTGGATTATACAAAAATCGAGGTCGGTAAGCTTGAGCTGGAAGAATCCGATTTTGACATGGTTCAGCTCTGTGAGAGTGTGGTTGACCTGCTTGCCTCTAAAGCCATGGAAAAAGGCCTTCAGTTTGGCTCCCTTGTTTCACCCGAGATTAACGGAACCTATAAGTCTGATCCCGGTCGTATTCGCCAAATCTTGCTCAACTTCATCACCAACGCCATCAAATTCACCACCGAAGGCGCTGTGATTTTACGTGTGGAAGATACAGGCCAAGGTATCCGCTTTGAAGTTGAAGATAACGGCATTGGCATTAGTGAAGAAGATGCTGACAAACTCTTCCAAAAATTCACACAAGTTGATGCCTCAACAACGCGCAAATATGGCGGCACGGGACTTGGCCTTGCCATCTCAAAACTGATTGTTGAGGCCCTTGGCGGAGAGATCGGGCTCACCAGTGAACTAGGTAAGGGCAGCACCTTCTGGTTTACCCTTCCTTTGGAACGACTAGAAGCCAGCCCGTTACTGGCACAAGATGAAAAGAGCGTTCTGGAGAACAAACAAGCCCTGATCATTGATGATAATCAGGTCAACCGTGAGATTTTCGACATTAATATGTCCTCATGGGGGATGAAAACCACTTTATGCTCAAGCGTCAAAGAGGCCCTCAAACAAAGTGATGCCCATGACTTTGACATCATTATGCTTGATTTCAATATGCCCGATCAAAACGGGAGCGACTTCTTAAAAGAGTACCAGCAAAAGAATAAGGAAAAGACCGTTCCCGTGGTTCTGGCAACCTCCTCTAATGAAGTCAGCGAAGAAATCAAACCCCATATTGAACAATTCATCCTCAAGCCAATTCGTCAACAGGCCTTAAAGAATGTATTGCTCAGCTGTTTGTGTGAGAAAACAAAAGAGGCACTGCAAAGTCATTCGACCCCTGTTCAAGACAAGCCCCTTGTTCGCACACAAGAACAACTGCGTATTCTTGTGGCTGAAGACAATCAGGTTAACCAAATGGTTGCCCAAGGTATTTTAAAGAAACTCGGCCATTACGTGGATGTAGCCTCAAATGGCCTTGAAGCCATCAATGCGGTTGAGAACCTACCTTATGATATGGTCTTAATGGATATCCAGATGCCGGAATGTGATGGCTATCAAGCCACGCGTGAAATTCGCGCACGCTCCGCCAGCTATGCCAATATCCCCATTGTCGCCATGACAGCCAATGCCATGTCTGGGGACCGGGAAAAATGCCTCCTTGCGGGTATGAATGATTATCTCTCTAAACCCGTCACCGCCGATAAATTAAGCAGCTGTATTGAGCAATTGCTGGGACGTTTTAATGAAACAAGTGACATTCCAACTGAAGAGTCACACCATGAGCCTGAAATCCGTCATGGCAGTACCAAGTTATGGAATGAAGAAACAGTCGAGACTATGATTTCCGATCTGGATCTTGATGGTTATCAAATGTTGTTGCGCACGTACCTTAAAAACACGCTCACGCGACTTGAAAATATTTCAGCAGCCATGGATGATAACGACAATGCCCGCCTGAAAAAAGAAGCCCACAGCCTGAAAGGGGCCTCCAACTCCATTGGTGCAAAAGAGATTGCAGATATGGCTGTACGCCTTGAACAGCAAGTTGAAGACGACATTCCAAATGCAGAGCAACTCAATGCAGCCTTTGAGACTTTCAAAGCTGAAGCAACAAAACGTTTTTTATCTGAGGCTTGAGTAAAGCTTTAAAGCTTGGACTTCCAGTCTTGCACCCATGCGGTAAAGTCCGCAGAGACCATTGGTTTTCCCATCAAATAGCCTTGGGCAATATCACAACCGGCATCTTTGAGGAAATCCCAATGTTCTTGGGTTTCCACACCTTCAGCAACCACCTTAAGCCCCAAGGCCTTAGCAAGCCCAAGGATTGCATTAATGATGATGCGAGAGTCTTTATCCTTATGGGCATCCATCACGAAAGAGCGATCGATTTTCAGCTCGGAAAACGGCATGCGATGGAGCTCAACCAATGAAGAATAGCCTGTACCAAAATCATCAATGGAAACGCTAATACCCTTAATGCGCAGACGAGTTAAAATATCCAACGTCTTTTGCGCATCAATCATTGCACTGGTTTCTGTTACTTCCAAAATCAGCTGATTTGCAGGCAGTCCATATTTTTCAAGTGTTTGAGCAACCTTCATGGGGAAATCAAGATCAATGAGCGACGCCGCAGAAAGGTTGACTGCAACCGCAATATCAAAGCCTTTATCTTTCCAGCTCGCCGCCTCTTTCACAGCTAAATCAAGGACCTGATAGGTCATCGGTTCAATCAAGCCGGATTGTTCTGCCAGCGTGATAAATTCATCAGGAAAAATAAGGCCGCGATCAGGTTCTTGCCAACGCACCAAGGCTTCGGCAGAGGTCACGGCTTTCGTGTTCATATCCACTTTTGGTTGGAAAGTGAGAAACAGGCGGTCCGTATTGATCGCATTATTTAAATCAGATTCACGCACTGCTTTTGTTGTATGAGGTACATTTGCCAATACTTCACGCAAGCCAGCGCCCGTAATGGGTTTGCGAATATTGCCAATCACTTCAAGGCCAAAATCAGACCCTAAATTCATCGCGCTTTTTAACAGGCGTTCATCAAAGCTGCTGATCAGCGCAATGGCTGACTTACAACCAATGGACCCAAGATAGCGCAAAACTTCAATACCGTCACAATCACTCAAGGATAAATCCTGAATGATGACATCCGGTTTCATTTTATCTACTTTTTCTTTGAACTCTTTCAGCTCTGCCGCTGTCTCAACTTCAAACCCTTCTTTGGCAGCCAGTAGAGAAATCAACTGGCGAATTTCTTCGTCATCATCAAAGACAATCAAGGAACGGTTAGAAGACATACAAAAGACCTATTTTTTTTCAGCGCGTTATTTTTGCAAATTATATGCGAATTTATATACGTGTTCTATCATAGATGCACGATTGTTAAAAACATTTCAACAAATAAACGACAGTTTTCTTTGTTTAGCAATGAGGTAAAAGCCCTTTTATTTCACCTTCGTGATTTGACTTATAGCTGCGTATAAGCCATCCTGTAAAAAATAAAGAATTCCACATAGAGCCGAAAAAAAATG
The DNA here is from genome assembly GCF_900093605.1 of Candidatus Terasakiella magnetica. Taxonomy (NCBI): domain Bacteria; kingdom Pseudomonadati; phylum Pseudomonadota; class Alphaproteobacteria; order Rhodospirillales; family Terasakiellaceae; genus Terasakiella; species Terasakiella magnetica. The sequence goes on along the minus strand of NZ_FLYE01000045.1, from coordinate 91,259 downwards.
AGCAAGACAGTCCTGATTGTAGAAGACAATGAAATGAACATGAAACTGTTCAATGATTTGTTGCAGGCACATGATTATAACACTGTGCAAACAGACAACGGACACAACGTCAAAGAGCTGGCGCTTAAACATAAGCCAGACCTCATTATTCTTGATATTCAGCTCCCTGAGATTTCGGGGCTGGATGTGGCGCAGGTTCTAAAGTCTGATGAGAGCGTAAAGCATATCCCAATTATCGCCGTCACCGCCTTTGCCATGAAAGGTGATCAAGAGAAAATCTTGAAAGGCGGCTGTGATGGCTATATCTCCAAACCTATTTCTGTTCCCCTCTTTTTAGAAACAGTTTCAAAATTCCTTGAATAGGTTTGTGATATACCTATCTTTATGTATAGGTTTTCACCTCCTGTACAGGGAAAGGTAATATGCTTCTTAGGTCACTCTGCCTGATAATTTCTCTTTTATTCAGTAGCTTCAGTGTTTCTGCTGCTGATTTTTTAAATTTAAGCGCCATTCAACATTCTGATAATTCAAATATCAGCGAGCTTGTTTTACGCGAGGCTTATAAGAAAATCGGGATTGAGATTTTCATCACCCCTTTACCTGCCAAACGATCCCTACATCATTCCAATCAAGGACGAGCTGATGGTGAGCTCTTCCGTATTGCCGGGATGGAAAAAACCTATAAAAACTTGGTTCCGGTCCCCATTCCCATCAACTTTCTTGATGCTATGGTCATGAGCCATAAAACCACGTTTGATGTAAATGGGTGGGAAAGTCTCAAACCCTACATGCTTGCAATCAGACGTGGGGTCAAGTTCTCAGACACAGCCACCCAAGGAATGAAACGCACGTTTCTTAATTCCAATATCGGGCTGGGGAGAATCCTTTTAGAGGACAACCAAGTCGATCTCGCCATCATTGCACGGGTCAATGGCCTAAGCGTCATCCAGCAATTAAATGAAGTAAAAGCAACGACTGATCTCAAACTGCTTGAGCCGCCTTTACAATCCTACCCGCTTTATCATTACCTGCATAAACGCCATGCGCATCTAATTGATAGACTCACCCAAGCCTTAAAAGAAATGCAAAGCAAAGGCCGCATTCAAGAAATTCGTAACTACTATCTAGCGCTAAAATACAGCAATAAAAAAGAGCCCTGAAATCTCAAGGGCTCTTTTCTAATAAGGTATACTTTAAGAAAGTTAAGATTATTTAATCTTAGCTTCTTTAAAAAGCACGTGCTTGCGTACCACCGGGTCGTATTTGCGGAATTCCAGCTTCTCGGTGATGTTACGTGGGTTTTTCTTAGTTACGTAGAAATAACCTGTGTCAGCGGTGCTTACCAGTCTAACCTGAATGGTGGTCGGCTTAGCCATCTTACTTAATCCTGTAGCAAAAAATTGCGTCTGTGAGGGCCGGACAATACAGGCATTTTTGCCCATGTCAAGCACGTTTCTACGATTTTGTTACAATCTGTTCAAACTTCCCCTATTGCGCCACTGTTGCGATGGTCGTAAAGCCCATAAATCGTTGATACAGACCGGGATCAAGGATGATATTGCGGGCAATTTCACTATCGATTCTTTTCTTTCGACGATCAGGTGCACAAGATTGGCGCAAAATTTTACGCCCTTTGCGGTCTTCAATCCCAACGGTTTGCCAGTTCTTGCGCAAATCCTTGCCATCAACTTCCCATAAGGCCGGTCCACGCGCCTTATTTCCATCAATACCACTGGTGCAAACTGAGGGGCGCACGCCTAATCCATGAAAGGCATACCCGCTTGGGGCTATAAGGCGCGACCATGTCACGGTGATTTCCCCATCATTGGGCAGGCGCTGCACGGACTGCACTGTGCCTTTGCCATAAGACGAGCTCCCCACCACCACCGCACGGGCACGGTCTTGAAGGGCAGCAGCCACAATTTCAGAGGCTGAGGCACTTTTACCATTGAGCAACACCACAATGGGTCGCCCTTGGGACACATCAAGATTATCAGCCTCATAAGTCTCAAAACTATCAGGATGGCGTCCTTGGGTGGAAATTATACGACCACCTGCGACAAATAAATCAGCCACCTGTACGGCGCGTTTAAGCAACCCACCGGGGTTGTTGCGCAGATCAAGCACAATCCCTTTAAAGCGCTGCCCATGCATCAGGGCATAATCCTGAACATCTTGTGAAAGGTTGCCCAAGGTGCGTTCATTAAAACCGGACAGCCGGATATTCATAATCCCGTCTTCAAAGCTGCTCCACACCGTTTGTGGGATCACCAGTTCGCGCCAGACGAAAAGCTTTTGCACAACCCCTGTATCAGGGCGTTCAATCTGCAAAGTCACTTCGGTCTGGATTTTTCCCCGCAACAAGGCAGAAACCTCCAAATACCCCTTCGCGACCACAGGGATGTCATTCACACGGATGATGATATCGCCTTTTTTAACGCCCGCCTTAAACGCAGGACCGTCATGAGCAACGCGACTGACCATAAAACGCTCATCAATTTTCTTGATGGTCATACCCAAACCGCCAAATCCTTCACGGCGATCACGATGGCCTTCAGCCTCATTCTTTCCGGCATAGCGCGAGAAGATATCGAGGTTGGATAAAGACGCATCAAAAACCGCCTCATAGATGCGCTCGGCATTTGTTGCGGCTAAATCAGGGGAATGGACCCACAAGGCCTGCACCACCTCATAAACCGCATCAGACCAGCTTTCACTATCATGTGCCAAAGGTTCCACAACGGCTTTGACAAATTCATCGCCATAGCGCACCTCAATCACACCGTCTTTTTCTTCAATACCAATTTCAGGATCAATGGTAGCAAGGCCGCGCATACCTTCAAGACCAAGCGAGCGCACATCAACATCACTTAAGGCACGCTCAGAAATACTGTAAAAGCCCGATGCCAGAACACCAGATACTTCGTCTTGGGGTAAAGACAGGCGCATTTCATCGGCAGCCTTATCCAGCACAGCCTGCTTTAAAGGTGTTTGTGGTGTCACACATCCCCCCAGCGCCAAAAGCCCTGCAAAGAGGAATATGATGGATGTATGTGCGCGTTTCATCGCCATATCATGACAAATTATTAATAAAACTGCGAGTCAAAACAGCTCGCGCCTTATTCACCTACTACGACGCCTGCTGTTTGATGATTTTTTAAAGCCTTTGCGATGACCTTTCTTGGGACGTCGCCCGCCACCGCCCGCCTTGGCAGCCTTTGCCACATCTTCAGGGCTAAGAACGATGTTAAACACCATCCCGCCTGTGACCGTATCAGCTTCCATCAGTTTGACTTCAACGATCTGCCCAAGGCGGAAGGTAAAGCCACTGCGCTTGCCCACCAAGGTATGGAGCTGTTCATCATGATCATAATAATCTTGCGGTAAAGACCGGATGGGCACCAGACCGTCTGCACCTGTTTCATCCAGCGTGACGAACAGGCCAAAACGGGTCACCCCATTTACCCGTGCGCCAAAACTGGCCCCGACACGATCAGCTAAAAACAAGGTGGTATAGCGATCCATCGCATCGCGCTCTGCTCCGGCTGCGCGGCGCTCAGTCTTTGAAAGATGTTCACCCATATCGCTAAAGTCTTTAGCGTCTTCTGTGAGCCCGCCTTCACCAAGGCCATAGCCGCGAATAAGCGCGCGATGGACCAACAGGTCGGAATAACGTCTAATCGGTGATGTGAAATGAGCATAACGGTTTAGCGACAAGCCAAAGTGACCGATATTTTCAGGGTTATATTCCGCCTGAGACTGGGAGCGCAGCACGACCATATTGACCATATGGTTTTGGTCGGTTTCGCGCACCTGCCCTAAAATCCGGTTAAAGATTTTCGGGTTAGGCTGCTGCCCCTTTGCAATCTTGATATCCAATGAGCCCAAGAACTGGCGCAAGGCTTCCATCTTTTCAAGGCCCGGCGCATCATGCACGCGATACATACAAGGCTGGCGTTTATGCTCTAACGCTTCAGCCGCCGCCACATTAGCCGTGATCATAAACTCTTCGATCAGCTTGTGGCTATCCAGACGTTGGCGTTTATCGATTGAGGCAACCTTGCCTTCCTCGTTAAAGGCCATTTTGCGTTCCGGCACATCCAGCTCCAGCACATTGCGCTCTGCTCGATAGCGTTGAAAGCTTTCATAAGCCCCATAAAGCGGGTTAATGACAGTTTCCACGATATGTTCTGTCACATCATCTAACTGCCCGTCACGCGCTTCTTGAGCCTGCTCGTAAGTTAATCGCGCATGGGATCGCATGAGAGCGCGCACAAATTTATGGCGCAACAAATGCCCATCTGCATCAATCCACATATGAACCGCCACACAACCACGGTCTTCATGGGGCACAAGCGAGCACCAACCATTAGAAAGGGCTTCAGGCAACATGGGTACTACACGGTCTGGAAAATAGACCGAATTGCCCCGCTCATAAGCACAGCGATCCAGATCATCACCCGTGCGCACATAATGGGACACATCGGCAATGGCCACAATAATATGCCAGCCGCCTTCATTTTTCGGGTCTGTATCAGGTTCTGCAAAAACCGCATCGTCATAATCGCGCGCATCGGCCCCATCAATAGTCACCAAGGGAACATCGCGCAAATCCACACGTTTGCCCAAAGGTACAGCTTGGGCTGTTTCCGCCTGCTCAACCGCTTCTTTGGTAAATTCTGTCGGGATATCATGGGCGTGGATACAGACAAGGGAGACAGCCTTGGGCTGATCGGTATCGCCCAAACGTTCCACCACCTTGGCAGGTTTCAGGCCAAAGACCCGACCGGGCAAAGGCTCACATAAAACCAGCTCACCACTTTCAGCTTCCATTGCGTTTTCAGGCGCAATAATCATTTCAGATTTTGCCCGACGATCGGTTGGCACCAATCGCCCACCGCCATCACCACCCGCCTGATAAACCCCTAAAATACGCGAGGGCGCTTCTGAGATTTGGCGAATGACTTGGGCTTCATATTCTTTTGCAGACAGTTTATGCATGCGACAAAGCACACGATCGCGCAAACCATAGGCCGTGCGCCCGCCTGATTGGGAAACATAAACCTTGGGCGGCTTATCGTCTCCTTGCCAGCTCAGCGGCTTGGCTAAAAGCTCGCCATCTTCATCAATACCAATAATTTCCAGCACCGCCACATCCGGCATGGAGCCTGGTGTTGCAAAGCGTCGCTTGCCACCACGGCCCAACTTGCCATCGCGCTCCAGCTCTTTAAGCACTTTTTTGAGTTGGATTTTTGCAGGACCGCGCAAGGCAAAGGCACGGGCGATTTCTCGCTTGCCAACAGAACCGGGCGATTCATTGATAAACTCAAGAATCTGCGCCTTGGTCGGAAACGGAATGGGCTTGCGGGTTTGATCTGTCACAATTTTATCTTTGCTCTGTTTGCTAACTGTCACTCTGGCACAAGCCAAAGTCCATATTTTCGCGCAAACTGGATTCTGGCCTGCGCCAGAATGACGATAAGCTAAGTTTCCATCATCGCGCAATATAAGCACGATGATGGTTTTATTTACTTACTCGCTCGCAGCCTTTTTCTTGGCAGGAGCTTTCTTCTTTGCAGGCGCTTTTTTCTTAGCTGGGGCTTTTTTAGCCGTGGTTTTCTTCGCCGCAGCTTTCTTCTTTGGTGCTGCCTTTTTCTTTTTGCCAGCGCCCTTCTTGTTCAACATCTCAATGGCAATTTCCAAAGTCATGTCTTCGCGGTCCATGTCTTTTGGCAAACGCGCATTGATGCGGCCTACTTTTACAAATGGTCCCCAACGACCGTTTTGCAAGATAATGTCTTTTTTCTCATCAGGGTGTTTGCCCAAAACCACCATCTGGGTCTTTTCCATTTTCTCATGGATCAGAGCAATGGCGCGGTTTTCACCAATGGTGTAAGGACTGTCTTCCTTAATGGAAACAAAGGTTTTCCCCAAAGAAACATAAGGGCCAAAACGACCAATACCGGCTTTGATCATTTCCCCGGTATCCGGGAAGATGCCCACATTGCGCGGCAAAGATAAAAGCTTCAGTGCTTTTTCAAGGTCCATATCAGCAGGCTTCATATCACCTGTTAAAGAGGCACGCTTTGGCTTTTTCTTCTTATCTTCAGGATCGATATCACCGATCTGCACATAAACCCCATAAGGGCCACGGCGCATGGTGACCATTTCACCTGTTTCCGGATCTCTCCCAAGCTCTTTTGGTCCGCTTTCAAGGTCCGGCATGGATTCATCGCCATCCTCACCTTGGATTAACGGGCGGGTATAGCGACAATCAGGATAGTTAGAACAGCCAATAAAGGCACCAAACTTACCCAATTTCAGACTTAAGCGACCTTCCCCACAGGTAGGGCAGACGCGCGGGTCTTTGCCATCTTCACGCTCGGTAAAGAAATGTTCTGCCAAATCTTTATCCAGCGCATCCAAAACGTCGCGCACGCGCAGCTCTTTTGTGTCATCAATGGCGCCACTAAAGGCGGCCCAGAATTCACGCAAGACTTTCTGCCAATCCTGATCGCCATTGGAAATACCATCGAGCTGGTCTTCAAGGTTGGCGGTAAAGTCATACTGCACATAACGGTTAAAGAAGTTCGCCAAAAAGGCTGTCACCAAACGACCACGGTCTTCTGGGATAAAGCGTTTCTTGTCCAGACGCACATAATCACGATCTTGCAACACAGAAATGATACTGGCGTATGTGGATGGACGTCCAATGCCCAGCTCTTCCATGCTTTTCACAAGCGAGGCTTCTGAATAACGTGGTGGCGGTTGAGTAAAGTGCTGATCTGCTGTGACCGGACCAAGGTTTAACACATCGCCTGTTTGCACATCAGGCAACAGCTTATCGCCTTTATCGTCATCTTCCTTATCGTCTGTACCTTCTTGATAGAGCGTCAAGAAACCATCAAAGGTAATAACCGAGCCACTGGCACGCAGCCATGTGTTTTTATCCTGACTTTGGATGACCACACCAACTTGGTCGAGCTCTGCACTTGCCATTTGACAGGCAACGGTACGTTTCCAGATCAGGGTGTAAAGCTTAAGCTGATCTGCATCCAAATATTTTGCCATGGCTTCAGGGCGACGCGCCACGCCTGTTGGGCGGATGGCTTCGTGGGCCTCTTGGGCATTCTTGGCTTTGGTCTTATAGGTGCGCGGCGCTTCTGGAACGTATCGTTTACCATATTGCTCACCAATCAAATCACGCGCTGAAAAAATCGCCTCGTTTGACAGGGTCACCGCATCGGTACGCATATAGGTGATCAGACCGACGGTTTCCCCGCCAAGGTTGATCCCTTCATAAAGCTTTTGCGCGACCTGCATGGTGCGTTTTGCACCAAAGCCCAATTTACGTGAGGCTTCTTGTTGCAGGGTCGATGTTGTAAAGGGTGGGGCTGGGTTGCGACGCGTTTTTTTACGCTCAACATTACCAACCGTATAGTCACCAGCCTCAACCGTTGAAACTGCGCCAGTGGCTGCAGCTTCATTGCCAAGGGAGAATTTATTCAGCTTATCCCCATTAAGGTGCGTGAGGTTTGCTGCCAGTGCTTTTTTCTTTGGGGTGGTGAATTTCGCCGCCACACTCCAATATTCAACAGGGTTGAACGCTTCAATTTCAGCTTCGCGCTCACAGATCAGTCGCAGGGCCACCGATTGTACACGCCCGGCTGAGCGTGAACCGGGCAACTTGCGCCACAGTACAGGCGACAGGTTAAAGCCCACAAGATAATCCAGCGCACGGCGCGCAAGATAGGCTTCGACCAGTTCCTGATTAACTTCACGCGGTGCAGCCACCGCATCTAAAACAGCCTGTTTTGTAATTTCATGAAAAACGATGCGCTTAACATCAACACCTTTAAGCAGGCGCTTTTTCTCTAAAACTTCCTGAACGTGCCATGAGATGGCTTCACCTTCACGATCCGGGTCAGTCGCGAGAAACAGTTTATCAGCGCCCTTCATGGCGTCTGTAATTTCTTTGAACTGTTTCTTGGAACGCGCGTCCATCTCCCAATCCATGGAAAAATCGTCATCAGGGCGCACCGAACCGTCTTTAGCCGGTAAATCACGGATATGGCCATAAGAGGCAAGGACAATGTAGTCTTTACCTAAATATTTATTGATCGTTTTCGCCTTTGCTGGCGATTCGACGACAACAACGTTCATAAGCTTATATCTTCTAACAACTGTTTCACTATTCCAAACGCTGCACATAAGCCATTCAAATGATTAGAGAAACCTTATTTCCGGGATGACGTTCCAATTGCCCGGCAAGTTCCAATTCCAACAGAACGGTTTGCACAACAGAAGCAGAGATTTGGCATTGACGGATGATTTCGTCAACACAAACTGCGGTTACAGACAAACTTTTTGTAATTATTGTTCGTGCATCGACTAATTCATCCTCCCCGGGTGGTGATACCATACCTTCTTGATAATATTGAGTTTTCCTTTCCTGAAGAGGCAGGTTTTGCAGGGAATTTAGCACCTGAAAAATATTTTCCGCATTTTCCACCAAATGGGCCCCATCGCGAATCAACGCATTTGTGCCTTTTGATCTGGGGTCTAAAGGAGACCCCGGAACAGCAAAAACCTCCCTTCCCTGCTCAAGCGCCATGCGTGCAGAGATGAGCGAGCCTGATCTGGGGGACGCTTCCACAACGATGATCGCGCGACACATGCCCGAGATAATCCGGTTGCGCCTTGGGAAATGGCGCGCCTGTGGCTGGGTTGAGATTTTAGGCTCGGCGATTACACAACCACGCTGGATCATCTCCTTATATAAAGAGTGGTTCTCTTTGGGGTAAATCACATCAACCCCGCCACCTTGCACCCCCACCGTTCCGGTCTCAAGCGATGCTGCGTGCGCTGCCCCATCCACCCCGCGCGCCAAGCCTGAGACCACCAACAAGCCGCCTTGGCCTAACTCGCGTGCCAGTTGGGCGGCAAACTTGCAGCCGTTGATGGAAGCATTGCGCGCCCCCACAATGGCAATGGACTTTTTTGTCATTAAATGAGCATGCCCGCGCAGGCTTAGAACAGGGGGCGCATCTTCAACTTGGGCCAACAGGGGTGGATAAGCGGCTTCATCACGCACAATCAACTGGGCATCTATATCATCAAGTTCTTCAAGCTCTTTCACCGCTTCACTTTTAGAGCACACCTTGATCGCTTTTTTGCGCCCACCCCGACTTGCCATATCGGGGATGGCCTCCAAAGCTTTTTGGGCTGAGCCAAACTGCTCAAGCAAGCGGTAAAAGGTAATTGGCCCGACATTCTCGCTTCTGATTAATCGAAGCCAAGCAATGCGTTCTTCTTGTGAGATTGTGTGCGACATCCATCCATCCTTTCCTTAATAACAAAGAAAGCTATGAATGGCTGTGGGACTTTATTTATAAGCCCTCAAAAAAAATGCCCTGAGCGGTAAACACTCAGGGCATTTCTATAAATCAAAGAGGCAGAAACTATTCTTTTTTCTGACCGATCTTGGGCTCTTCACCGTTGCGCAGGCGTACAATATTTTCCTGATGGCGAATAAAGCCAAGCCCGCAAAGCAAGGCTGCAAGAACCGCACGATGCTCATCGCCAAGGAAATACATATAAAACGGTGATGCGGCAAAAGCGATCAAAGCTGCAAGGGAGGAATAACGCAGCGTAACAGCCACCAAAAGCCATGTTGCACATGTCACCAAACCCGCAGGCCATGACATGGCCAACAACACACCAAGGGTGGTTGCCACCCCTTTGCCACCTTGAAAACGCAGCCACATGGGGAAGTTATGCCCAATCACTGCCATCATGCCTGCAACAATGGCAGCATCAGATGCATACCAATAACCTGCCAGCAACACAGCAACCGCACCTTTACCACCATCAAGCAGTAAGGTTGCCGCAGCTAAGCCTTTGCGCCCCGTGCGCAACACATTCGTTGCCCCAATATTACCAGAGCCAATAGAGCGAAGATCACCCGCCTGAAAGAATTTGGTCAATAAGAGACCAAAGGGAATGGAGCCCAAGAGATAGCCAAACAGGGCAGCCATCTGCCATTCATGCGTCACAATGACGGGTAAAGTCCCCACGAAAGAGCTCCTTTATTAAAATTCAAAAACGGTGCGACCATCAATGACGGTGCGCAAGCATCGCCCTTGGGCCAAACGACCGTCAAACGGTGAGTTTTTAGATTTAGAGGCCAATTGGTCTGCATCAATCTTCCAACCACGATCCGGATCAAAAATACAAAAATCAGCCGCAGCACCTTTTTCAAGACGCCCCGCTGGCAAGCCAACAATCTTGGCTGGATTACAGGTTACAGTCTTTAAGCACTCAAGCAAACTCATATGTTTGTTGTGATAAAGCTCAAGCGTAATCGCAAGTAGAGTTTCAAGCCCCACACCACCAAAGGCCGCCTGTGCAAAAGGCAGACGTTTTGAATCTTCATCTTCAGGGGCATGGTCAGAGGCTATTACATCAATAGTGCCGTCCTTGATCCCTTCAATGATGGCTTGGCGGTCTTCTTCACCGCGCAGTGGCGGTGAAAGTTTTGCAAACGTTCGGTAATCCCCAACAGCCAGCTCATTAAGCGAGAAATAAGGCGGGGCGGTATCACAGGTTACGCGCACACCACGTTCTTTAGCACGGCGAATAATATCAATACTTTCCGCCGTTGAAATATGGGCAAAATGCAATCGCCCGCCCGTATCTTCAGCCAAACGTACATCGCGCGCCACCATAATGGTTTCTGCAACCGTTGGAATGCCCGGCAGGCCCATGCGAATGGCAAGGTCCCCTGCATTCATGCACCCGCCTTCAGCCAATGAGGGTTCTTCAGCATGTTGCACGAGCAAAAGGTCATAATTGCGCGCATAGGTCAGGGCCTTGCGCATAACTTTTGCAGACGCCACCGCATGAATACCATCGGTAAAAGCCACCGCACCAGACTCAGCGAGCATGCCCATTTCTGCCATGTCCGAACCCTTAAGCCCCTTGGTGATCGCCCCATAAGGATAGACTTTACTAAGCCCCAACAAACGCGCACGACGTGCGACAAACTCAACAACGCTCATATCATCGGTTACAGGCGTTGTATTAGGCAAGCTCACCAGTGAGGTCACGCCACCTTGGGCAGCGGCTTCACCAGCTGATTTCAAGGTGCCTTTATGTTCTTCACCGGGTTCGCGGATTTGCACACGCATATCCACAAGACCGGGGACCAGACAAGCCCCTTTACAATCCACAACCTCAGCCTCACCGTAGTGACCACCAGCTTTGGCATAACCAGGGCCAATATCAGTGATGGTTTCACCTTCACATAAAACACCGCCGTGGATATCCAGATTGCTTGCCGGATCAATCACACGCGCATTTACATAGGCCACACGGCCCAAAGGTTTATCATGTTTCATGCTCATTGCGCATTCTCCTTGCGCCAGCTATCCAGATTAGCGGTCACCACTTCAAGGCAGGCCATGCGTGCAGCCACACCCATTTCCACCTGTTCTTGAATGGCGGAGCGTTCAATATCATCAGCTACATCTGAATCAATCTCCACCCCACGGTTCATGGGACCGGGGTGCATGATCAGCGCATCATCTTTTGCAACGGACAGTTTTTCATAATCCAGCCCGTAGAAATGGAAGTATTCACGTTGAGATGGCAAGTAAGCGCCTTGCATACGTTCTTTTTGAAGACGCAGCATCATAACCACATCCACATCTTTAAGACCTTCGCGCATATCATGGAAAACTTCAGCACCTAAAACTTCCATAGATTTTGGCAAAAGCGTACTTGGGGCCACAAGGCGCACGCGCGCACCCATGGCACTAAGCAAATGCACGTTAGAGCGCGCCACGCGTGAATGTAGGATATCCCCACAAATCGCCACGCTCAAATTGGTGATATCACCTTTTCTGCGCCTAATCGTTAAGGCATCAAGCAAGGCTTGCGTGGGATGTTCATGCGTGCCATCGCCTGCGTTTAAGACCGCGCAATTCATTTTTTGGGAAAGAAGCTTTACCGCCCCAGAATCACCATGGCGCACCACCAACACATCAGGATGCATGGCATTCAGCGTCACCGCCGTATCAATCAGGGTTTCGCCCTTTTTAATCGAAGAAGTCGCCACAGACATATTAATCACATCCGCGCCAAGACGTTTGGCTGCGCGTTCAAAAGATGTTCTTGTACGTGTAGAATCTTCAAAAAAGAGATTGATGACGGTGCGACCTTCCAACTTCGGCTCAACTTTTTCCCGTTGTCGGTTGGCGGCGGCGTAATGCTCAGCCCGGTCCAAAATGTCGGTAATCTCGAAAGGATATAATCCCTCGATGCCGAGAAGGTGCCGGTGCGTGAAGCGTAATTCTCTGTCTCTGGTGCTCATGAGGGCGGACTATATGCACATGCGAATGGCCCTTGCAAGGCCCAGTTCAAACACCAGCATTTCTGCGCCTTTCAAAGCAGGTCAATTATCTGCAAAAGAAGGGGAAGGCTCACCATCGCGCCCAGAGTCGTTAAAGTGATAATGCCCGCCATGACAGGCGCGTTGCCCCCCATCTTGCGCGCAAGCACATAAGAAGAGGCTGAAACAGGCAATCCTGAATATAAAATACACAAGTCGCGCGTGATGCCTTCCACTCCTAAAGCCTGACAACAGAGCAAGCAAACAAGCGGTAAACACAACAGCTTAAGCAAGCTTGAAAGCACAACGGTTTTTCCCGTATCGCGCATGGCTTCAAAATCAAGCCCTGCACCAACACACAACAAGCCAATGGGCAATGCAGCGCGGCCCAATATCTGGATCAACGGTTCAAGCACAGGCGGCAAGCCTGCCCCGCTTGCATTGATCAACACGCCCAACACACAAGCCAAAATCAAAGGGTTAGACAGTATAGACTTTCCAAGTGAGACCAGACGCGGCCCACCAGAGCGGCGAAATTCTTTCGCCCCATAAGTCTCCATCACCACGACACTAAGGAAATTCACCAAGGGCACGATAAAGGCAATGGCAATGGCAACTAACGTTAGGCCCGGATCCCCCCATAAGGCAACGGCTGCGGCAATCCCCACATAGGAATTGGGCCGAATACCACCTTGAAAAAAGGAGGTGAAATCCGCCCCGTCAATTTTAAGCCAAGGCCTGACCTTCACCATAACTGCCGCAACCAAAATGGTGGCAGCCACCAGCGCATAAGCCATGGGCATGACCTGAAGGTCACCCATATCGGTGCGTGATGTGGTGTAAAGTAAAAGCGAGGGGAAAAAGACGTAATAGGTCATCAATTCCGCAGGCGACCAGAAATCGTCAGAAACCCATTGTTTCTTTTTGATCCCATAGCCGATGAGAATCAGCAAAAAGATCGGGCCGAGTGCGAAAAGAATATTAAGCATGATACGCCTGTGTTTTTCAGCAATCCCAAAGGAGAATTATCTAACGTTTGCGCACAACCGTCATGCCATCCCCAATTGCCAGCATAGACATATCCACACGATTGTCATTAACGATATGCTCGTTAATGGCGCGGATAGCCTCGGTCTGGTGCGTGGTATCAGCCTCATCAATCACGCGCCCGTACCAAAGCACATTATCAACCACAACAAGGCCACCTTTTTTCACCAGCTCAAGCGATTTTTCATAATAATTCATATAGCTGGCTTTATCGGCATCAATAAACGCCATATCGAAACTTTCCGGCCCATTTTCTTGCAAAACGGTTTCAATCTCTTCATTGGCATCACACAGGCGCAAATCAATTTTATGATCGACCCCGGCTTCTTCCCAAAAAGGGCGACCAACAGGGGGGAAGCGCTCATCGCGCTCAAGCGCAACAATATAGCCATCTTCAGGAATAGCTTGGGCCAAGGCCAGTGTGGAATAGCCTGCATAAACGCCAAATTCCACAATGCGCTTGGTGCCTGTTAGACGCACCAGCATATCCAGAAAACCGGCTTCTTCAGGGCGAATGGCAAGCTGGGCATTAACCAGTGTCTTTTTGGAATGTTCACGAAGTCTGCGCAAAGGCTCACTCTCGCGCATGCCTACAGCGCGGATATACTCATCAAGCCCATCGGTTAAACGCAAAGATTGATCAGCCATGTTGATGCTCCAACGCATCCAATGCGCCTTGTAAAATATAAGCAGCGGCTGCACGGTCCACCACTTCTGCACGGCGTTTGCGTGTCATGTCCGCCTCATTAATCAAAACGCGCTCCACCGCCACGGTTGAGAGCCTTTCATCCCATAATAAAATGGGGAGATCAATTTCGCGCGACAAGTTGGAAGCAAAGGCTTTTGTGGCTTGGCAGCGCTTGCCTTCTGTACCGTCCATTTCACGCGGTAGGCCTAAAACAATGGCGGAGACTTCTTCTTTTTCAATCAAGGCTTTTAGTTTTGCCACATCTTTAGAGAACTTTCCTTTAGCCAAGGTTTCAAGCGGGCTTGCTACCATGCGCATCACATCAGACAGCGCCAGACCAATGGTTTTGGTACCCAGATCAATGCCCATCAAACGATCATATTGCTTGAGGTTCTTTGCAAATTCTTCCAGTTCTCTAATGACCATTTACAGTCTCCATAATTTCATGCACAGCTTATGACGCAAAGCGAACAAAAAGTCGAGAACTGATCGCATTGAATAGAAGGTCACATTGCGCTATGATGCGCCTCAAACAACACCCGTATTTGGAGGTTAAGCGGTGAAAAAGACAGGGGTTATCATTGTTGCGCTCTCGCTTGTTTTTTCTTTCCTATCTTTAAGTCAAGGATGGGCGGCTTCCCTTTTTGACGGGATCAAGCTTGAAGGCCATACAGGCCCCTTTCTTGTGACCAAAAACAAAGTCAATGTGCGCGCAGCCCCCAGTAACAAGGGCAAAAAAATCACCAAGCTTAATAAGCGCGATATTGTCACTGTTTTAGGCCGCGCTAAAGGAACGCAATGGCTTGCCATCTCGCGCCAAGACGACGACCTTGGTTATGTCTATGCCCCGTCACTCACCCCCATGATTGATGCCTCCCTCTCAACCCCACTTGAAGGAAGTGTGGATTTAAGCGAGGTTGATAAGCCGATATGTGATTACCGCGTCACCCATGAGGGGCGCGCCATTGAAGAAGATATCATCTTTGTCTCGGCTGATTATCTCGCCACATTTAAATGCCGCCATAAAGAAGAGACATTTGATTTTGAGGCCATGATGTTCATGTCAGAAGTGCCCCATGATCTGGGGAATAAGCCGGTTTATCAAATCACGCTCAACCTGCCTGAAATTGCCACGGGCTATGAAGAATTCCTTTCTGCCACAGCCCTGTTTAACCTGACCAAAAAAGAAGTCATCATGGATGCGGTTTCCTTAAAAGAATTTAAGGAACAGGGTTTAAGAAAAACCAAAGACGCAATCAACCCCAAAGAGGCCCTTGATGCAGCACTTCGTTTACAGCTTTCTTCTTTTAATATGAGAGCATGGCAGACGATCTCCGGTAAACTGCCAAACCCCGGGGATAAAAAACCTCAATAAGCTTTTCGCCATATTTTGGGCACCGTTGTCCGATACATAAGATGACACATCATAAAAAAACAACGAGCATCACGATGTCCTTGAAAAAAAACTTTCTTCTTAACCTCGGTCTTTCCTTTCTTTTATCAAGCCAAGCCCTTGGCCTGCCTATTGAGCCTAAAGAACAAGAAGCCGATGTAAGCTGCATTCAACGCGCACAATGGATTTCACCCAAAACCCTAAAGCCGCTTGATAACCAAAGCCTGCTTAAAAAGGCCGCTAAGGAAAAAGTCGTTTTATTGGGGGAGCAGCACCCGGATGCGGTCCATCACCGTTGGCAGCTCCAGACCATCACCCAGCTTTATGCCCATAACCCCAATATCATCATTGGCTTTGAAATGTTTCCCCGTCGCATTCAACCTGTTTTGGATGCCTGGGTGCGTGGTGAGCTTAGCGAGCGGGAGTTTCTGGAAAAAAGCGATTGGAATGAGGTGTGGAAACATGATGCCGATATCTATATGCCGCTGTTTCGCTTTGCCCGCATGAACCGCCTGCCCATTGTAGCCCTAAATGTGGAAATGGGATTAATAGGCAAAATCTCGCAAAAAGGTTGGGACGGTATTGATGAAGAAATGCGCGAAGGTGTTAAAACGCCGCGTAGCGCCCATCCTGATTACATCAAATCCTTAAAAGAAATCTTTTCCCATCACAGCCATGTCCATGAAGATGAGAAAAAGGATGATGAAAAATCAAAAGCGCGTTTTAAACGTTTTGTGGACGCACAGCTAACGTGGGATGGCGCGATGGCCCAAGCCTTGGCCCATGTACAAAAACTTGGGGGTGACCCGCTGATGGTTGGCATTATGGGCAGTGGGCATCTGGCAAACCGTTATGGGGTGCCCCATCAGCTTGAAGGATTGGGATTAAGCTCCACCGTTTTGCTCCCTTGGACATTGAGCTGGGATTGTAAAGACCTCTCACCCACTTACGCAGATGCCATTTTCGGCCTTGAAGAGATGGAAGCCAAGCCCATGGGCCATAAACCTATGCTCGGCGTGCGCATAGATGAAAGCGAAGATGGCTCAGGTGTACGGGTTGATCAGGTAATCGAAGAATCGGTGGCTGAAGATGCAGGCCTTGAAGAGGGCGATATCATCACCATGGCCGCAGGCGTGAAAACCCTTGAGGTCAAAAGACTTATCAGTATCATTCAACGCCAAGCCCCCGGCACATGGTTGCCCCTATCAATTATGCGCGATGGTGATCTAATTGAGATCATTGCCAAATTCCCTAAATCACCGCATTGATCATGAAACAGCTTATCTTTCTTCTCGCCCTTTTGCTCATCAGTTTTGCTCCCTCAGCCCATGCTGTTGTCCATATGGATTTACAGGTCAAAATCAATATGGCAGAGCGCAAGCTTGAAATTAGTGGCACAGCCAGCAAGCCCGTCACCCTGCCTGTGATCAACAAGAAAGAAACTGAATTTTCTTATGTGTGGTTTTTGCCCGAAGCGCAAAATGTACAAGATTGGTCGCACGGGAATTTTGCTTCTAAAACAGACTTGTATCTACCCTCCGGCTGGCACCCTGAAACCGATGAGCTGGTAACTTTTAATGTACAGGTTTTAGCCCCCCTTGTTACCATATTACCCGGTGCAATTGAGCAAGAAAGCCAGACTGAGGATACCTATCAAGCACGTTTCATAATGGATCGCCCCACAGAGGGTATTCCACTTTTTGCCGGGCCGTATAAAATCTCTCAGCTGACATATAAAGAGACCCGCCTGCGTACCTATTTTTATGAGGGTATGGAAAAGCTTGCCCAAGGCTATCTGGAGCGCACAGCAAAATATCTCAATCGTTTTGAACAGCAAATCGGCCTCTATCCTTTTGCTGAATTCAATATTATCGCCGCGCCCATTCCCGCAGGTTACGGTTTCGCCGGGCTGACTTATATGGGTGCGCGGGTGTTACATCTGCCCTTTATTAAAGAGACCTCTTTAGGCCATGAAATCTTGCATAACTATTGGGGCAATGGCGTCTTTCCCGATTATGAAAAAGGCAATTGGGCCGAAGGGCTGACCACCTATATGGCGGATTATATGACAGCAGAAATGGTCTCTAAGGAAAAAGCCAAAGACATGCGCCTATCATGGCTGCGCGATTATAATGCCTTGCCTAGCGAACTTGATACGCCCGTCACTGATTTCGTTTCAAAACATAGTAAAGCCTCCCAAGTGATTGGCTATCATAAGGTGGCTTTTATCTTTCATATGTTGCGTAACATATTAGGAGATCAGACCTTCTTTGACGCGCTTCGCGCTTTGTGGAAAGATAAAGCTTTTCAAACAGCTTCTTGGCAGGATTTAGAAGACTATTTTAGCAAAGCAGCCAAGCGAGACCTGTCGTTTTATTTTAAACAATGGGTCTATCAGGCAGGCGCACCTGAGTTTAAAAATATCTCAGCGCGCGCCCAACGCCAAAAAGGCATGGGCTGGGATGTTACTGCGCGCGTGATGCAGGCCAAGCCGTTTTATGAAACCTACCTGCCTGTTGCTGTGGGTACAGGCGATGCGGTGCTGGATAAAATGCTCTATGTCAGGGGCCGCTTAACCCCAGCTAAACTGAATATGGAACAGCGCCCCTTTGCCATCAGCCTTGACCCTGATTTTGAGGTATTTAGAAAGCTTGGTGCCAACGAGGCCCCGCCAATTTTGCGCGATGTGATGCTGGCAAAAAATGTGCAGCTGATTGTTGCCAGTGATGATAAAAACCTAGACCCGATCGCCACACAATTGGCACGCCGCCTCAATGAGGGGCAAATCAAGGTTGCTTCAACGCCCAATCAGGACGCCTTTATCCTAATCGGCACCCATGAAGAGGTTGCGCACAAGCTTAGTGCCATGCGCCTCCCGCCTGCTCCCTTAAGCGTCAAAGAGGGGGTTACGGCACTGGTTTGGGCTGATAAAACAAACCCAACAACGCCCTATATGGTGGTCTCTGTTAAAGATACAGCAAGCTTACAAGCCCTGCTGCGTCCCCTGCCCCATTATGGCAAGCGCAGCCAGTTGATGCTTGACGGGCGCAAGGCCGTATTTAAATCAAATGGGCAAACCCGCCCCATCTCTGTACCGGTGCATTGACAAGGCGGAAATTTCCTGCGCTAATGCGGCTCATAAGAGGTGGCCTTCTTATATATTGGAGTTTTGATATGATGAAACATTTTGCTTTGGCTGGTGCCATTTTGATGGGTCTAAGCACACCGTCATTTGCCGCTGACATTTCTGTTGAAGGCGTGTGGGCACGTGCTTCTGCAGGTATGGCACGTGCAGGTGCGGCCTTTATGACCATCAAAAACACAGGTATGGCTGACAAGCTTGTTTCTGCAAAAGCAAACATTTCCAACACGACTGAATTACATACACATCTTCACGAAAACGGCGTTATGAAAATGCGTCAGGTCAAAAACATTGCGGTTGATAAAGGCATGACCATGCTGAAACCCGGTGGCGACCACGTGATGTTCATGGGATTGAACGAAGCCTTAAAAGAAGGTGAGACATTCCCGCTGACACTGGTTTTTGAAAAAGCTGGTGAAATGAACGTGACTGTGAATGTGAAAAAAGTCGGTGCCATGGGTATGTCCCACGGCAAAATGAAGCATGACATGGAAAAGAAAGCCCATGACATGATGAAAAAATATTAAAGACATCTGTGTTTTCCTGCGAAAGCAGGAAAACACGTCTTTCTTTCAAAAGCTCACATTGTTTTTACAAAATCAGCAAGCCCTGTGCGGCGCACGCGCTTAAGGCGCTCTGCCTGTAAAATAGCTTTGATCTGATTGGTGGCTTTTTCCAGATCATCATTGACCACCACATAATCGGCATCCACCCAATGGCTAGATTCACTTTGCGCTTCAAGCATACGCTTGGCAATTGTTTCTTCGCTGTCTTGCCCACGTGCGCGCAAACGGTCTTCTAAAGACTGCTTAGTCGGGGGTAAAATGCAAATCCACACAAGATCCTCAGCGGCATTATTTTGCAACTGTTCAGCACCCTGCCAATCAATATCAAAGAAAACATCCTTACCCGCACTTAAAGCCTGTTCCACAGGTTCTTTTGGTGTGCCGTAAAATTTGCCAAACACTTCGGCCCATTCAAGGAATTCTTTTTGGTCCACCTTGCCTTTAAAGTCTTCTGCACTCATGAAGTAATAATGCTCGCCTTCAACTTCACCCGGGCGTGGGCTGCGGGTGGTGGCAGAAACAGACACCATAATTGATGGGTCTTCTTCCATGATGGCACGGGTGATGGTGCTTTTGCCACAGCCACTGGGTGCAGTTAAAACCAAGAGGAGGCCACGGCGGGCAATATTACTATCTATGTTAGTCATCATATTTCAACTATGTTAATCATCATATTTAATTTATATTTGTAATAACAGTTACTTATTCAATATTTTGAACTTGCTCACGAAACTGTTCAATCACGGTTTTTAAATCCAGACCGATACGGGTCAGCTCCACATCCTGCGCTTTTGAACACAGCGTATTGGCTTCTCGGTTAAATTCCTGACAGAGGAAATCAAGCTTGCGCCCACACGGGCTGCCTGCCTCAAGCAGATCACGCGCGCCTTCAATATGGGCACGCAGGCGATCAAGTTCTTCACGCACATCGGCCTTCGTCATCAAAACGGCGGCTTCTTGTGAAATGCGTTCTTCATCCAGTTCAGGTAAATCTTCCATGACTGATTTTAACTGGCGCATCAACCTTGCGCGAATGGCTTCGGGTTGTGTCGCTGCACAGTCTGAAGCCTTAACACATAAATCTTCAATCACCTTGATATGCCCACTGAGCACCTCATCCATGCGCTTGCCTTCTGAAGCGCGATTGGCTGACATATCGGTAATGGCTTCATTCAGGTTGGCAAGAATTTCCTTATGGGCGGCTTCTTTTTCTTCTTCGCTTTCGCCTTCTTCCACAGGTTCAATCACGCCCCGCAGCCCCATTAAACCATCCACACTTGGCGCTGCCACGCCGGGCACATCGGCTTGGACAGTCTTCATCACGTCAACCAGTTGCTTAAGCAGTTCTTGATTAACCCGATAGCCCGACTGTTCTTGATTATGACTAACATTCAAGCTTAGGGAGATATTGCCGCGTTTAAAGTTTTTAGAAATCGCAGCGCGCGCGGGAACATCCAATGCATCATAGCCCGATGGAATACGCATGCGAATATCAAGGCCTTTGCCATTTACGCTTCGCACTTCCCAGGTCCAGCTATAATTGCCGCAATTGCCACTGGAACGGGCAAAGCCTGTCATTGACTTGATGCTCACCACATATCTCCTTTTGTTTTGTTTGACACATCTTATACCTTTCTTGGTATGTTAGGGTCAGGACCTATTCATTTAATGTGCTTGGTTTATTAAAAATACCACAAGGCAAGGAAATGGCTTGCAGGAAGTACTTGTATTTCAAAAGTCTTTGACGCTGCATTTGTGGCATTTTTAATAAATCCCGAAGGGACAGGATGAATTTGAAGAAGGCTGTCGTTATACTCCCCCTTAAAGTACACGTACTTCTGCAGGGGGATATGCCTAATCCTTCTTCAAATTCATCTCTGCCAAGCTCAATAAATTAATAGGTCCTGACCCTAATGTCCATGAAACATATATTGATCACAGGTGCCTCCAGCGGCATTGGGCAAGCCCTTGCACTGGAATATGCCGCCCCCGGCGTCTGCCTGTCCTTAAGCGCACGCAACAAAGCCCGCTTACATGAAGTTGCCCAGAAATGCCGCGATAAGGGCGCTGAAGTTGATGAGCAAATCATTGATGTGATGGATCGAGGTGCCATGACACAATGGTTGATCACACGCGATGAACATAGGGAAATTGACCTGATCATTGCCAATGCAGGTATTTCTGGTGGCTCCAGCGGTGTTGAAAACTGGGAAGAATCCACACGGGATATATTTGCGGTTAATTTGGCAGGCACGCTTAACACCATCTTACCTATTATCCCTTTGATGATTAATCGCGGGCGCGGTCAAGTCGCTTTAATGAGCTCACTCGCCGGGTTTCGCGGGCTTGCCAGCTCCCCTGCCTATAGTGCTTCAAAAGTGGCGGTTAAAGCTTATGGCGAGGCGTTGCGCATGCGCTATCAACATAACGGGCTGAAGGTCAATGTCATTTGCCCGGGTTTTGTAAAAAGCCGCATTACCGCACAAAATACTTTCAAGATGCCCCTTTTGATGGAAGGCCCAAAGGCCGCACGCATCATTAAAAACGGCCTTTTAAAAAATAAAGCGGTCATTGCTTTTCCGTGGCCCATGGCCTTGGCTGCACGGCTTTTTGCCCTCATGCCTTTAGCGATTGTGGAGCGGATCACCAAGATCATGCCCTCAAAGGAATAAGACATGCCTTTGGACGCTCAAAAAGACTTAAGCGATAAAGACGAGCTTCTACTTGGTAAAGAAAAGCTCTTTTGTGCATCTTGTGGTCATTGGGTTACGACAAACGAGCTTAAAGTCTCCATTAAAGAAGCCCACGATCACACTGTCTTTAACCCCGCTGGCATTGTTTTCAACATTGGGTGTTTCAGGGATGCCCCGGGATGTTGGGCCACGGGAACGCCCAGTTCTGACTTTTCATGGTTTTCAGGATATCACTGGCGCATGGCACTTTGTGAGGGGTGTGGCAAGCATATGGGCTGGCTATTTACAGGCGGTGAGCCGTTTCCGGCCTTTTACGGGTTAATACTTAAGTATCTGTCAGAAACATCCAATAACGATACCAAAAGCTAATATCTAAAGTAGAATTCTTCCTGTAGACTTTCCTACAAATCACCTGGGGAGGAGATGGGAAATGGATCATAACAATGATCTTGCCGATAAGCTAAAAAGCTTTATTCAAGATATTTATAATAGCTGTCCAAATCCTCATAAAAGTCAAAAATGCATTGAATATGATGATCCCAATGACATTCCATGTGACTGCAAGCGTATGCGCGCAGCACGCCAACATATCCAATTTATCGAAAATGAAAAAAAGTAATGCTGCTTAAAAAGACGTATCCATTAACACGTCTTTTTTCGTAAGAGCATAGGCTTTAAGCGGTGCATCTGTTTCCCACTTCACCGCGCGCCCGCTGATATATCGAAAGCCCGCTTGCAACGCCATATTAAGATCATCAATACGGTCTACTCCCCAAATGAAAGAACGTGTCTCCGCTTCATTACATTGACGGGCAAAAAGTGAACAAGTGCGGTAAGCATATTTACGCCCCAGCTGAGAATCCAGCAAACGATGTAAATGTAACCCATGATATTTTATTTTATGACGATCACAAATGGCGGAAAAATCATTATCCGGCCCGGCAATGACAGTCACATGGCTGCCGAGCTTGCTCAAAACCTCAATGGCATAATCAACCATCTTCGGGCTAAAATCCTGATCAAGGCCCTGTAGTTCAAAACCAATTGTGGTTTTTGATAAGGGTGATTGTTTTACAGATTGAACGAGAGCCGTCACAAAGTTTTTATTAAAGAAAGAAGCTACATTCAGCCCCACCATATAGGCAGTTTTAGGGCAAAAATTCTGCTGAATTTGCTCATAGGTTTTTTTAATAACTTTGGGCTTAAGATCAGACCATAAGGGGTCTTCACTCCCCCCCATCAAAACCTGATCCCCCCAAAGGGTATTTTTTAGATATACGCGCTTGGGCTTTACTCGATAGCCCACAACGATTTCATTTTTCGTATCCCAAATCGGGAAAAAAACGATATCAATCGTATCAAGGATTTTTTGCGTACTGTCCTTGGGCTTATCGGCATGAAGCCGCACCGTTGGTTTTGCCGCTTTCTTCTTGGCTGCCTCACTATAGCCAACTAGGTCTTCCATGTTAATGGCACCGGATTGGATACCACTTTTACCGTTAACCGTATAATCTTTACCCAGAATCTTTTTACCGATTTGCTCGGTAATCAGTTCCAGCTTAACTTCAGCCTGCTGTGCATTAAGTGTCGCAAAAAGAATAACAAAAGACATACCATCTTCATAACGCATGACCTGATCATCAAGAGATAAGTTACCCTTGATGATTGTCTCTGCAATAAACATGGCCTTTCTGTGTACTTTGGACCAGTCTTTGCCCATAAGTTTCACAGCATATTCCAAGTTAATGGCATACATCTGTGCAACAGCGTCTGAACCCTCACTTTGGGCTTTTTCTTTTACAAAACTGATAAAGTCATCCGGCTTCAAAGTCATTTAAATGCGATCCTTCACCATCTCAATCAGGTCACGGTTTGCAAGCAATGTATCTTTATACCCATGGTCTTCATTTAAAATATGGGTTGGTAACCAATCTGCTAAAAAAGTCTGAAATCCATCAATATTTACCAGTGCAGGATTGGTTTGATAGATTTTAAACAGCCCCTGAACCGTTTCTGTAATCTTGCGGTGTTTTTCTTTATGTTCTTCTAAATTTTTATAACCACAGATTTGCATCAAAATTTCTTCACGTTTGAAATGTTCATCCACATAATCCGCCAAACTTTCAAGAATAAGTGTCAGCTTGGCATCATCTTTTTCAACGCCAACATCAAACACCTGATTAATCAAGCCAAGCAAAATTTTGTGGTCCATATCAATGACATCAATGCCCGTTGCCAGATAGTCATCCCATTCGATTTTTATCATAACGTCCCCCAAAGAAAAACCGTGGGGAGTATGACATAAAATCTCATCCAATGCCTCATTTTCATTGTATTTATGTGTACAATAAATCAATCACACGTGAAATCACCTAAATTAGTGATAGAATGAACTTTTCTTCACCACCTTATATTTAATTAGGTTTTTCTACGTATATTTTTACTTGCGAGAACGCTCAATTTTACGCCAATGGCTGACATTGCGGTTATGCTCACGCAAGGTTTTGGCAAAGGCATGCCCACCTGACCCATCGGCAACAAAATACAAGGCATCTGTTTTAGACGGATTTAACACTGCTTCAATCGCCGCACGACCCGGGTTGGTAATGGGTGTGGGTGGCAAACCGTAGTTTGTATAAGTGTTATAAGGTGTTGGTGTTTTGAGGTCTTTTTTCGATAACGGGCGCCCCAATGGTTCTTGGCCCAATGTAATGCCATAGACCACGGTTGGGTCTGTTTGCAGGCGCATGCGTTTTTTCAAACGGTTAATAAAGACACCGGCAACTTTTCCACGCTCAGAACTGATACCTGTTTCTTTTTCAACAATAGAGGCAAGAACCAAGGCTTCCTGCTTGGATTTTAAAGGCAAACCGTCTTGCCTTTTCTGCCAAAGCTCAGACAGGGTTTTATCCATTGCGCCTTGCATTTGAGAAAGCATTTTCTCACGCTTTAGACCTTTGGAGAAACTATAGGTTTCCGGCAACAAACTACCCTCTGGCGGGGTCTGCATAACAATCCCCTCCATGCCCAGCTCCCCATTTAACAAGGCGACCATCTCAACGGAGGTTAGCCCTTCAGCAAAGGTCACACGATGGAGGATTGATTTACCATCTTGTAAAATTTGTGCGACTTTTTTGGGCGTCACACGCGCAGGAAACAGATATTCCCCTGCCTTAAGTCCCGTATCAATTTTATTAAACCGCAGCACGATACGAAACGCCAGCGGGTTGTTGATGATCCCTTCACGGGTCAGGATATCAGCAATTTTTGACACCCCGCTGCCCACGGGGATTTCAACAACCTTATCTTCTTCTAACACCCATGAACGGGTAAAACTCTTGGCAAGCCAGAATGAAAATGCACTTGCTGCAAAAACAACAATTACAACGAATGCCACAAGAAAAGCCGAAAGCTTCTTCACAGAAGATTTCGGCTTATTCTTTTTACCTTGTGGCTGAGGCTTTTCAGTCTCGCTCATCAAGCACCTTAGTCAACAGACTTGAAAACCAAAGAAGCGTTCGTACCGCCAAACCCAAACGAGTTGGACAAGGCAATATTCACTTCACGCTCTTTCGCCTGCAATGGCGCAAGGTCCATATCACAGCCGTCAGACGGGTTGTTCAAGTTCAAAGTTGGGGGAACAACATTGTTCTGGATGGAGAGAAGCGAGAAGATGGCTTCAACCGCACCAGCCGCACCCAACAGGTGACCAATGGCTGATTTTGTCGAAGACATGGTCGGCTTCTTATAATGTTCACCCAGCAGGCGTTTCACTGCACCATGTTCGATCTCATCACCAAGTGGTGTAGATGTACCATGGGCGTTGATGTAATCGATCTCATCAACATTGATGCCTGCGCGTTTAATGGAGGCCTGCATCGCGCGGAAACCACCGTTACCATCAGCAGCAGGTGCTGTAATGTGATAGGCATCACCGGACATGCCGTAACCAATCACTTCACCATAGATTTTTGCGCCACGTTTTTTGGCATGCTCATATTCTTCAAGAACAACCACACCAGCGCCTTCACCCATAACAAAACCATCACGACCTTCATCCCATGGGCGCGAACCCGCAGTTGGGTCATCGTTATAGGATGTGGACAAGGCTTTAGCTTGGGCAAAACCCGCCATGCCAAGGCGACAACATGCCGCTTCTGCACCACCAGCAACCATCACATCAGCATCATCAAGGGCGATGATACGTGCTGCATCACCAATGGCGTGCGCACCGGTTGCACAGGCTGTAACCACGGCGTGGTTCGGGCCTTTAAAACCGTATTTGATAGATACATGACCAGAAACCAAGTTGATCAAACTTGCCGGAATGAAGAAAGGAGAAAGGCGACGAACTGAATTGGTTTCAACTGTCACAGCCCCTCTGGAAATCTCAGGAAGACCACCAATACCGGAACCGATCATGACACCAGTGCGAAATTGCTCTTCTTCATCATCGCTTTGACAACCAGAATCTTCAACCGCTTCAATGGCAGCTGCCAAACCGTAAACGATAAAATCGTCCATACGGCGGCGCTCTTTTTTAGATACATAATCCTCGGAATTAAACAATCCCTCGCCTTCGCCAAGCGGCACCTGACCAGCGATTTTTGCAGGAATATCTTCAACATTGAAAGATTCGATTTTATTGATGCCGGATTCGGCGTTCAAAAGTTTTTCCCAAGTTGGTTTAACACCGTTTGCTAACGGGGAAACCATACCAAGGCCAGTAACGACTACACGTCTCATGTCTGATCAAAATCCTTTGAGCTCGTCTCAAATAATACAGGTCTATAAACAAGAATGAGCGCAGACCGCTGTTTCGGGCCGACGCTCACATCTCGTAATAACTCACTAAGGAATTAGCCGTTTGCTTCGATGAAGTCGATGGCATCCTTAACAGTCAAGATTTTTTCAGCAGCATCGTCTGGAATTTCACAGCCGAACTCTTCTTCAAAAGCCATAACCAGCTCAACTGTATCCAAGCTGTCTGCGCCCAGATCGTCGATGAAAGAAGCATTTTCAGTAACTTTAGCTTCTTCTACGCCGAGGTGTTCAACTACGATTTTCTTTACGCGCTCTGCGACATCGCTCATCTTAATAATTCCCTTAACGGTTTTGAACTTAGGTTAAACACGCCGTTGCGCGCTTTCCCCACTCTTTAAAATTCTCTTACAAACTTCATCTGAAGTTCGAATTGAGGTTTGGTAGCACAATTTTTCACAAGGTGAAAGCCTTTAATTGAAGGCTTAGATCATTGCCATGCCACCATTGATGTGCAGGGTCTGACCTGTCACATATTGCGCTTCATCAGATGCCAAATAAACAACACCCGCTGCAATCTCAGCTGGGTCGCCCATACGGCCTGCCGGAATTTTGGTCAACATACCATCTTTCACATCATCAGACAGCTCTTCTGTCATGGCTGTGGCAATATAGCCCGGTGCCAGACAGTTTACTGTAATTCCGCGCGAGCCCACTTCATAAGCCAATGATTTGGAATAGCCAATCATACCTGCTTTTGAGGCTGCATAGTTGGTTTGACCGGGGTTACCTGTCACACCCACAATAGAGGTGATGCCGATAATACGGCCCCAACGTTTTTTCATCATGCCGCGCAAAACCGCTTTAGACAGTTTAAAAGCTGCTGTCAGATTGACATTTAAAACCGCATCCCAATCGTCTTCTTTAAGACGCATGGCAAGGTTATCACGGGTAAGACCTGCATTATTCACCAAAATATCAAGGGAGCCCATGGCATCGCTTGCTTGTTTGGGTAGCGCTGCCAAAGCTTCATCATCAGAAAGGTTACAAGGCAGGATATGCACACGCTCTTCACCAATTTCTGCGGCAACTTTTTCAAGTGCTTCAACACGTGTACCTGTTAGGCCCACAGTTGCGCCTTGGGCGTGAAGGGCCTTGGCAATCTCAGCACCAATACCACCAGAAGCACCGGTTACCAGCGCACATTTACCTGTTAAATCAAACATATTAAATTCCCTACCCTTTACTTAGAGTGAGCCCAAGAAGCTCTCAATATCAGCCGGACCATTCACAGCCACACCTGTGAGTGAACGATCAATGCGACGCGCCAGACCAGAAAGTACTTTACCCGTACCGACTTCAACCAACTGCTCAACGCCTTGCTCTTTCATATAGAGCACACCTTCGCGCCAACGAACAGAACCACAGACTTGTTCCACCAACAATTTGCGGATTTCTTCAGGGTCTGTAATTTTTTCAGCAGCCACATTTGCAACAACAGGCACAGCCGGGGCGTTAATGCTTACACCTGCAAGGGCTTCAGCCATAGCATCGGCTGCAGGCTGCATCAAAGCACAATGGAATGGGGCAGAGACAGGCAGTAAAACAGAACGTTTTGCGCCTTTTTCTTTTGCCAAGCCAATGGCGCGTTCAATCGCTGCTTTTGAACCAGACAGAACCACTTGGCCCGGTGCATTATCATTTGCAGCCGTACAAACTTCATCACCTTGGGCTGCTTCAGCCGCAACAGCTTGGGCATCTTCTAGGGAAAGACCAAGGCAAGCCGCCATGGCACCTTCACCAACAGGCACAGCTGCTTGCATGGCTTTACCACGTATCTTTAAAAGACGCGCTGTATCTGCAACAGAAAAAGCACCCATAGCTGCGAGAGCGGAATATTCACCCAAAGAGTGACCCGCCACCATATCGCAATGGTCTGCCAGCTTGATGTTGCCTTCTGTTTCTAAAACACGTGCAACCGCGATGGAGACAGCCATCAAGGCAGGCTGTGCATTTTCAGTGAGAACCAGTTGATCATCTGGCCCTTCAAACATGATTGTGGAGAGCTTTTGAGACAGGGCCTCATCAACTTCTTCAAATACTTCGCGCGCAACAGTAAAAGCGTCTGCGAGGTCTTTTCCCATACCAACGGCTTGAGAACCCTGACCGGGGAATACAAATGCACGAGACATCTTGGCATCATCCTTACAATTAAATATCTGAGCAAAAGGAATAAAGACTTGCTGGCAGATGATCAATCACATTTTCACGTAAAGCCGATCAAGTCTGAGGCGATGGCGCTCATCTGTTAGGCGATAGACCCCTAAAAAAATCGCCATTGTGGTGCCAATTGCAGTGCCGCCCGCAATTAAAAACATCACCAAGGCCTGATATTTTGCCGCCTCAATCGGGTCCGCACCTGCCATCAACTGGCCTGTCATCATCCCCGGTATAAACACAAGCCCTGCTGCTGACATGGAATTAACAATGCCGATCATGCCCGTGTGAAGGGATTGGCGCACCACCGTTTCACAGGCCTGCCACTTGGTATGGCCCAAGGCCAAGCGTGCTTCAATGGCATCACTTTCCTGTTTTAGGTTTGAAGTCAGGGTCGCAAGACCAATGCTGATCCCGGTCATGGTATTGCCCAAAACCATCCCAAGTAAGGGCACTGCGTAGCGCGCCTCATACCAAGGATCGGGCTTAATTTGCACAAACAAGGCAAAGACTGTCACAAGAGTCGCTGACATAAAGACACTGCTTATGCCAATGCCATAGCCCCAGCCACCCCCAATAGGACGTTTTTGGCGGGCCATAATCTCATAACCTGCAAAGCCAATCATCACAATCACCGCCAGCATTGTCCATAACGGCATCTCACTGGCAAAGAGAAAGCCAAGCACATAGGCCATCAAGCCCAACTGCACGACCATTCGCACGGAAGCAATAAGGAGTGAGACTGCAACGCCTGTGCGATACACCAGCGAGATTGCCCCATGCATTAAAAGGAGCACACTGCCCAAAGCCAGTTCTTCATAGCCAATTGAGATCATGCGGGCACCTCGCGCACCTGACGGTTAAAAATCTCCCAGCGTTTTTGCGCAAAACGATCCACTTGGCGATCATCATGGCTAACAAACAAGATGGCGATATGTTCTGCTTTTAAATAACGCATCAACAAATCCTCAACCATGGCTTGACGCCCACCATCAAGGGCAGAGGTTGGTTCATCTAACAGGAAATAGCGTTGTTCTTGCCCATCAGTGCCTTCAAGGGCGCGCAATAAGGCAAGACGTTGGGATTCGCCACTGGACAGGCGCGAGACATTCCAGCCCATGACTTTTAAAGGAAGATCAACAAGGGGCAAAACTTCTGCCAACCAGTCTTTATCTTCAAAATGCTCGACTACTTTATCATACCACCATGTGGGTTTTGCCCCCACGTAAGTGACCCGCCTTCGCCAATCAGGCGCGCTATAATCAATACGTGCCTCCCCATCTAAAGACATGTCAGCGCGATTAATCACAAGATCGGCAATGCCTTTTAAGAAAAGGGATTTCCCCATACCGGAGGCGCCACTCACAGAAATACACTGCCCCGGCGACACAGAGAGATTCTGTGCTGATATTCCTTTGATATCGAGTTTCGTGATATGAAGCACTTTAAACCTTGCCACTTATAAAGCCGTCATGCGCATGCAAGACCAGCATCAAATAATAAGGTCACTATACATGATGAGTAGATTCTGGCCTATGCCAGAATGACAGGGTAAAGAGCTAAAACCCCTTGCATTGAGTCGTTTTTTCTGTATATTCCCGCCTTTCAAACTGCCTCCTTGCTAGGGCCGTCGGGCTCTGGCTATGTCTGCAAGGCAACGTCATTCCGGCGTTTCCACAGACTGAGACAATCCATAGGGAGTTATATCTATGGCGTTTTACGAAGGCGTATTTATTGCGCGTCAAGACGCTTCAGCTGCCCAAGTTGAGGGTTTGCAAGACACTTTCGCCGCTCTTATTGAAGAGAACGGTGGTAAGGTCACGAAGCGAGAATATTGGGGTCTGCGTAACATTGCTTACCGCATGAAGAAAAACCGCAAAGGCCACTATGTACTTTTCAACATCGATGCTCCAAGTCCTGCGATTGACGAGCTCAGCCGTCAGCTGCGTCTGAACGAAGACGTACTGCGTCACCTCGTTGTTCGTGTTGATGAACTCGATGAAGAACAATCTATCATGATGCAAAAAGGTCGCGATCGTGATGATCGTCCTCGTCGTGGTGGTGATCGTGGTGATCGTCCACAACGTGACAACAAAAAAGGGGGAGATTCCTAATGGCTGGTCGTCGTCCTTTCTTTCGTCGTCGCAAATCTTGCCCATTCACAGGCGAGAATGCACCGAAAATCGACTATAAAGATGTAAAGCTGCTTTCACGCTACACATCTGAACGCGGGAAAATCGTCCCGAGCCGTATCACGGCCGTTTCTGCAAAGAAACAACGTGAGCTGTCTCGTGCCATCAAACGTGCCCGTTTCTTGGGTCTGATGCCGTACGTCAGCAGCAACTAAGTTTAACGACTTGGTTTTGTGGGGCTTAGCCTCACGATAAAAGGAGCGCATTGGACATGCAATTAGGTGAAGATGAAAAATTACCTTTAAATATGAAGGTCGTCCTCTTTGCCATAGGTGCCGGAGCTTTAAGTTCCATACTGGCTTTATCGCTGGTGACTGGATCTGGACTGGCCCTTATTCTTGCATATCTCGCGCCTTTCCCACTTTTGTTAGTGGGATTGGGAAACGGAGCTAAACCAGCTGCCATTGCCGCCCTTTCAGGCATCGTATTTGCCATTTTGCTTGGCGGACCTTTATCAGGTTCGATCTTTGCAGTGATGAATACTTTTCCCTGTTGGTTGGCAATCAGGTTGGCACTCACGTCCCGCACCATCGATGGTCGCGAAGAATGGTTTCCAATTGGAAATATTTTAGTGACTTTCGCAGGTTACGGTAGCGCGCTGTTTGTTCTGGCATTGGCCTTTTTGGTTACGCCTTCAGACAGTCTCGTACAGATGGTCAGAGACTTTTTGTCTGCGGTCATGGATACGGTTGCCGCTTCACTTCCGGTGAAGCAGAAAGAAGGGTTCGTCGATCAAATGGCGCATTTCTTCCCGGCGATGGTTCTTGTTTCGTGGATGTTGATGACCTGCATAAATGCCATTTTGGCACAGGGTGTTTTAACCAAATCGGGAAAAGCACTTCGCCCCAAGCCTACCTATGGGGACCTGAGCCTGCCAGACTTTGCGTCTTGGGCATTTATTATTTGTGCGGCCCTCACTGTGTTGTCAGACGGCGATTTTGAATATGTCGCCAGAAACCTCACCGTTGTGATGGCTTTACCGTTTCTCGCTTTGGGCCTGACTGTGGTTCATAAGCTGGTGCGATTGACACGTTTTGCCGGGGCCTTATTGGCTGCCTTTTATTTGCTGTTGCTCTTGTCCATATGGGTGGCCCTGCCAGTCATTGGATTGGGATTGATTGAACAATGGATCGGTTTGCGAAATAGAATTCCCTCGCATGCCGCAATTCAGGAGAACGACTAATGCAAGTTATCCTGCTTGAACGCGTAGAACGATTAGGCCAAATGGGTGACCTCGTCACTGTTAAGCCTGGTTATGCTCGTAACTTCCTGCTCCCGCAGAAAAAAGCGATGCGTGCCTCTGAAGAGAACGTGAAGTTCTTTGATGCGCAAAAAGCACAATTGGAAGCCGCTAACTTAAAAGCCAAAGACGAAGCAGAAGCAGTTTCTGCTAAAATCGACGGTCTTAAAGTTGCTGTTATCCGCCAAGCCGGCGACATGGGTCAGCTTTACGGTTCTGTATCTACTCGCGATATCGCGACTGCAGTTACTGAAGCTGGTTTCACTGTGTCTCGTCAACAAATCATTCTCGATCGCGCCTTGAAGAACATTGGTCTTCACGACGTGACCGTTAAGCTTCACCCGGAAGTGTCTGTAACAATTGTTGCAAACATTGCCCGTACTGATGAAGAAGCACAAATTCAGGCCGAAACCGGTTCTGCGATGGTTGCTTCTGAAGAAGAAGAAGCTGAAGAAGAAGTTGTTGAAGAAGTAGCGACTGAAGAAGAAGCTGCTGAAGAAACACCGGCTGAAGAAGAAGCGTCTGAATAAGACTGCTGCTTTTTCAAAAGCTTTAAAAAAGGCGTATCCCCGATTTTACGGGATACGCCTTTTTTGTGTTTTAAACTAAATGGCAAGAAAAACTCTCTCACCTTTTCATAGCCTCCTATAATAAGCTGAGTTTAAATAAGGAAATATCTGATGAGTAAAAAATCAATCCAAATGAAAGGCTATAAAGTCCTATATACCCTTATTTTACTAGCTTCTTTAACCTTGGGCCAATCCCAAGCAACAGCAAATGAATGCCCTCCTCCTGCTATTTCAGATCAAAACACTCTGTACTATTCAACTTGGGCCCATAATTGTTTTGAGTCTCTTAAAGACAATTCAGACACAAAAAAAATCACTCAACTTCGTGACTTATCCTATAGTCTTCATATGCATATGAAAAAACATGACAATCGTGATGTCTTAATAAACGGGGCAGCTGCTTTATCATGGGTCCTCAACAAACAAGGCCACTTGGGCGATGATGATGGTATGGAACTCAACAACATGCGCATTTATCAAACTTTAAAACAAGCCGATGCAAATGCTTATGAAAGAGCTAAGGTTTTGATCTTACTTGCCCATTATTGGCGCAAATTAGACAAAGATGAATATCTTACCCCATTGCTAAAAGAGCTTTTAGCCTCCATTCCAAAGATACCGCTTGTTGCACCCGACCATGATCACCCGCAAAGATACGTTCTTAATGCAATACTCAGCATACAGAAATCAGCCAAAATGCACGATTGGCACAACCAAACACAGGATAAATTCAAAAGCTTGCTGAATTAGATGATAAATCGGCCCATTACGACCTTCATGCAAAAGCAGCTTTTTATGAAAACTTCTGAGACAAAAATATTCCTTCCCCAATCAATCATGCTATAACACCTTCATGGTAACTTCTGATGACGATATCCCTTTTGGTGGCGATGATGAGCCGCCGCTTGCCAACCCTGATGATTACGGTTCTGGACCGGATGATATGGGGATGGAGGCGGCCCCTGTGGCTGAAAGCATGCCTGAGCCTGCAGGTGAGCCCGTTGTGGATCAAGACATTCAAATTGCCGAGGCCGAAGCCTTACCGCCTGTTTCTCAAACAGAATGGTTGCCCAAGAAATCCTCAAGCGCGTTAGAGATTGAAGGTTTTCGCACGCCGCCTTGTAACTTTGAGGCGGAAAAAGCCCTGCTTGGCGCGCTTATGGCGAACAACAAGGCTTACGATAAAATCTCAGAATTCCTGCGCGCTGAACATTTTGCAGACCCCATCCATACCAAAGTTTTTGGGGCTTGCATTGCCTTGATGGAACGTGGGCAAATTGCCGATCCTATCACCCTGTCCAATTTCTTTGAGCGCGACCAGCAGCTTTCTGAAATTGGCGGCAATGAATATCTGGTGGAACTGGCCGCTTCTGCGGTGACCATCATTAACGCTGCTGAATATGGACGCATTGTTTATGATCTCTATATTAAGCGCGAACTGATCCATCTGGGTACGGAAATGGTCAATAAGGCCCATAGTGGTGAAATTGATGCCACCGCCCTTGATCAAATCCAGTCTGCAGAACAATCGCTCTTTAACCTTGCCTCCATGGGGGAGGTTGAAGGCGGGTTTAAAACGTTCCACGAATCGCTTTATGAAGCCATCCAGCAAGCCCAGCTCGCCCACCAGCGCGGCGGCGGTTTAGCGGGTGTCACCTCGGGCCTGCGTGATCTTGATAAAGCCTTGGGTGGTTTGCACCGTTCTGACCTTCTCATCTTGGCAGGTCGTCCCTCCATGGGGAAAACCGCGCTTGTCACCTGTATTGCCTATAATGCGGCCTATGCCCATAAGATCAGTGGCGGCAAAGAAGGCGGCGTTGTTGGTTTCTTCTCCCTTGAGATGTCAGCAGAACAGCTTGCGGGGCGTATTCTTTCACAGGCTTGCGCGGTGAATTCCAGCGCCATGCGTAAAGGTGAAATGTCTAATGAAGAGTTTGAACGCACGGTCGCAGGTGCCCAAACCTTAATGGACACCCCGCTTCATATTGATGATACACCGGGCTTAACGGTGAGCTCCCTTCGCACGCGCGCGCGGCGCTTAAAACGCCAATATGGCTTGGACCTCATCATCGTTGATTATCTCCAGCTTGTTTCAGGGAGTCCTGAGACTAAAAACAACCGTGTGAACGAGATTTCAGAGATCACCCGTGGCCTTAAAATGCTGGCAAAAGAACTGGAAGTGCCTGTTATTGCGCTATCCCAGCTTTCCCGTGCGGTAGAGCAACGTGAAGATAAACGCCCGCAACTGTCTGATCTTCGTGAATCAGGATCGATTGAGCAAGATGCCGACGTGGTGATGTTTATCTATCGTGAATTTTATTACCTTGATCGTGATGAGCCCCATCAACGCGACAATGAAGGCCCCGATAAATATGCCGAGCGTCACCAGCATTGGGAACAACGCCACAGCGAGATGGAAAACCGCTCAGAAGTGATCATTGCCAAGCAACGTCACGGCCCACTTGCCAATATCCCGCTCTTCTTTAAAGGGGAATTCACGCAATTTGGTGATCTGGATGAGGAACATGTACCGGATTATTAAGGGACGCCGTCATGTTTGAAACGTCCGGTGGTCTTCTCACCATTGATCTCAACATCATAAAATCCAACTACGCCCGCTTGCGCCATGAGCTTGGCGGCAAAGATTGCGCCGCAGTCGTTAAGGCCGATGCCTATGGCCTTGGGCTGGAACCTGTTTCAAAAGCCTTATGGCAAGCAGGTGCGCGCAGTTTTTTTGTTGCCCTGCCTAATGAGGGTATTGAACTTCGCAACTATTTGCCTGAGGCTGATATCCATATCCTCGTGGGTGCCTTGCCGGGGACTGAGGAAGTCTTGCAAGACCACAACCTCATCCCTGTTCTTAATAGCTTAGAGCAGATTAAAAGATGGGATAGCCGTGGTCGTTTTGATATTCAAATCGATACGGGCATGACCCGCCTTGGGCTGCCCCCACGTGATCTTCAACATCTGCCCCAAGGCCTCAAGGCCGATATCCTCATGTCGCATTTTGCCTGTGCTGATGATAAAGACCATGCCTTAAACCAACATCAAATTGAGGCTTTTAACCACGCTACACAGCACATTGCCCATAAGCGCGCCAGCCTTGCCAATTCCTCGGGTATTTTCTTAAGCGAGCATGCCCAGTTTGATCTGGGGCGACCGGGATGTGCGCTTTATGGCATCAACCCGACACCGCATAAAACAAACCCCATGGGCAACCCGGTGCGCCTGCAAGGTAAAATCGCACAGGTTCATGACATTGACACCCAACAAAGCGTTGGATATGGTGCGACACAGAAATTACAAGCAGGACAAAAACTTGCAACGATTGCTTTAGGTTATGCAGATGGTTATCTGCGCAGCCTCAGCTCACAAGGGGAGCTCTACATCAATGATGTTAAAGTCCCTGTTGTCGGGCGTGTCTCCATGGATGTAATCTCCATTGATGTGAGCGGGCTTGATGTGGCTGAAGGCCAATGGGTAGACGTGATCGGGCCTCATAACCCGCCGGACCTGTTGGCTGAAAAAGCAGGCACGATCGGTTATGAGATTTTAACCAGCTTGGGCGGACGCTATCAGCGTGTGTATAAGGGATAGAGGCGACAAAAAAGAATGAACATACTTCAACCCATCGGGCATTATGTCCTGAAGTTTTTTAAATCGGTCGGGCGTTTGGTGCTTTTCACCTTTACCGCCCTGTCTCATTGTGTGCGCCCACCTTTTTATCCCCGCGCAATTTTGCGCCAGATGATTGAAATCGGCTATTTCTCCCTGCCTGTTGTGGGCTTGACCACAATCTTTGCCGGGATGGTCTTAGCCTTGCAAAGTTACACGGGCTTTTCACGCTTTTCTGCAGAAGGTGCCATTGCCAATGTGGTGGTGCTTTCCATCACGCGTGAGCTTGGGCCTGTGCTTGCAGGGCTCATGGTCACCGGACGGATCGGTGCCTCCATGGCGGCAGAGCTTGGCACCATGCGCGTAACCGAACAGGTCGATGCCTTAACCACCCTTTCGACCAACCCGTTTAAATACCTTATTGCCCCGCGCATTATTGCTGGGGTCTTGATGTTGCCCATACTGGTTTTGGTTGGCGATATCATCGGGGTCTTGGGCGGCTATCTGGTTGCGGTTTACCAGCTTGGTTTTAATGCCTCAAACTACATCCAAAGCACATGGGAATTCATGGAAAATATGGATGTGATCTCCGGCCTTGTCAAAGCTGCTATGTTTGGTTTCATCATCACGCTGATGGGCTGTTACCATGGCTATTCCTCCAAGGGTGGCGCACAGGGTGTGGGTAAAGCCACGACAGATGCGGTGGTTTCTGCCTCCATCTTGATCCTGTGTTTCAACTATCTCCTCACCATGATGTTTTTTGATAAGTAAGCCCCATGACAACAGTTCCGAAAATTCGACTAAGAAATGTCCATAAAGCCTTCGGTCCCAAAGTGGTGCTCGATGGTATCGATCTTGATGTCATGCCCGGTGAGTCCGTTGTGATCATTGGTGGCTCTGGCACAGGTAAATCCGTAACGCTTAAATGTACCCTTGGCCTGATGGAACCCGACAGCGGGGAAATTGAGGTGGATGGTGAAAGCGTGGTCGGCCTTGGTGCGCGTGATCGCGAACGCGTAAACCATAAATTCTCCATGCTGTTTCAGGGTGCGGCCCTGTTTGATAGCTTGCCTGTGTGGGAAAATGTCGCCTTTGGCCCCATTGCCGATAAGACAATTTCGCGCAATCAAGGCAAAGAACTCGCCATTGAAAAACTCGCCCAAGTGGGCATGCCTGCCGAAGTGGCTGACCTGTTCCCAAGTGAGCTTTCAGGGGGCATGCAAAAACGTGTCGGTTTGGCCCGCGCCATTGCAGGTGATCCCGAGATTATCTTTTTTGATGAGCCCACCACCGGGCTTGACCCGATCATGGCAGACGTGATTAACGACCTGATCGTAAAAGTAACCAAAGAGATCGGCTCAACTGGCCTTTCCATCACCCACGACATGGCAAGCGCGCGCAAAATCGCAGATCGCATCGCCATGCTCTATCAAGGTAAAATCATCTGGCAGGGCCCCGCTGACACCATTGATGAATGCGACAACGAATATGTCCAACAATTCATCAACGGTCGCGCCGAAGGCCCTATTGAGATGGCTGTACGCAAGTAAGTTCCCTTCTGGGTCGTCCTTGCAGAAGCTGAGACGATATTTAAAGAGCAAATGGCAAAAACAAAAACCACATTCGTCTGTCAGTCCTGCGGTGCTTCTTATAATAAGTGGCAGGGGCAATGTACCTCTTGTAATGAGTGGAATACCCTTTCTGAAGAAGCCGCCCCCGAAGCTATCCCCAAAGGCATGGGTGTTGCCAAGGGGCGCAAGATTGAGTTTGTGGCCTTAGAAGGCGAAGAAAAAACGCCACCGCGCAAAGTCACAGGTATTGGTGAGTTTGACCGTGTGTGTGGCGGCGGGTTGGTGCCGGGCTCTGTCATTTTGGTCGGGGGTGATCCGGGCATTGGGAAATCGACCATTTTATTACAAGTCATGGCGACTTTATCTGCCAAACATGACTGCGCTTATATCTCGGGTGAGGAAGCCATTGATCAGGTGCGCCTGCGTGCGCGCCGTTTAGGCCATGAAAAGGCCAAGGTTAAGCTCGCTTCAGCCACTAATGTGCGCAATATCCTCACCACATTGGAAGATGAAAAGCCCGACGTGGTGGTGATCGATTCCATTCAGACCCTTTATATTGATACGATCGATAGCGCACCGGGGACGGTTTCCCAAGTGCGCTCCAGCGCAAACGAGCTTATCCGGGATGCCAAGCGCAATGGCTATGTGCTGTTTATTGTGGGCCATGTGACCAAAGAAGGCACCATTGCCGGACCGCGTGTGCTTGAACATATGGTCGATACAGTGCTTTATTTTGAAGGTGATCGCGGTCATCAGTTTCGCATCTTGCGCGGGGTGAAAAACCGCTTTGGCGCGACAGACGAAATTGGTGTCTTTGAAATGACCGAAGGCGGTTTGCAAGAAGTACCAAACCCCTCAGCGCTCTTTCTTTCTGATCGCAAAGGCGATGTGACGGGGTCTTGCGTTTTTGCAGGTATTGAAGGCTCGCGCCCCATGTTGGTGGAAGTTCAGGCTTTACTATCACCTTCTGCCCTTGCCACTCCAAGGCGGGCGATTGTCGGTTGGGACAGTTCACGCCTTGCCATGATTATGGCGGTGTTTGATACCCGCTGCGGCCTTGGTATGGGCGGTAATGATGTGCATCTTAATATCGCAGGTGGCCTAAAGGTCAATGAACCTGCGGCTGATTTGGCTGTGGCTGCTGCCCTTGCTTCCTCATTAAGTGGGGTGGCTGTTCCCCAAGAAACCGTGATTTTTGGCGAGATCGGTCTTTCAGGTGAAGTGCGTGCTGTGGGCCAGACAGAATCGAGGCTGAAAGAAGCCGCAAAACTCGGATTTACCCGCGCGATTATCCCAGAGCGGCAAAAACGCGGTAAAAAAGACAAAGAGAAAGGGCTGAAAGACAGCGGCCTTGAAATTTGGGAAATCGGACATGTGCAAGAACTGTTGTCTTTCTTCCCAATGAAGGATAAATAAAGCTATACCTTTATAAAACGAGTGCACCTATGGAAAACCTGCCTATCAGTATCACCGACATTGCTGTTTTTGTGATTCTGCTTCTTTCCGGTCTGTTGGCCCTATCTCGCGGGTTTGTCCATGAGGTCCTGTCTATTGGCTCATGGGTGGGGGCTGCTTTTGCCGCCCTTTATGGCTTTCCCCATGTGCGCCCTTATGCGCGCGATATTATTGGCACAGAATTTATTGCCGATATCGTTGCCGGTGCAGGTAGCTTTATCGTCGCTTTGATTGTGCTGACCATTATCACAAAAATGATAGCAGAACAGGTGCAAGGCAGCGCGCTTAACCCGCTTGATCGCAGCCTTGGCTTTGTGTTTGGCCTACTGCGCGGGGTCGTGATTGTTTGCTTGCTCTATACCGCCATTGAATGGATGTTGCCTGCCTCTAAGCAGCCTGTCTGGATGCGTGATGCCAAAACAATGCCGTTGATTGAACAGGGAACCGCCTTCTTAAAAGGCTTGGTACCCAGTGATGCGGTTGATGAGGTCACAAAAACAGCCGATGATGCGCGTACAAAAACCAATAATGCCATTGAACTGCAAAAAACATTCGAAAAAATCCTGACTCCGGAAGCGAAATCGGATACAACACCGCCCAAAGACCCACAAGGATATGACCGACAGGAACGAAACCAACTGGACCGTCTTATTCGCAACGCCCAATAGCGGGCTCATCAATGAGTTTTGAGAAAAATGACCGAAATTAATCAGATGACCACCAACCCCTTTGATGACGACAAACTTCACGAGGAGTGTGGCGTCTTTGGTATTTTTGGACATAAAGAAGCTGCTGCACACGCCGCCCTTGGCCTGCATGCGCTACAACACCGCGGGCAGGAAGCTTGCGGTATTTTCTCTTATGATGGGCAGCAGTTCCATTCCCATAAAGGCATGGGGCTTGTGGGGGATAACTTTTCTTCCACTGATGTAATCGGTCAGCTCAAAGGCAACTCTGCCATCGGTCATGTGCGCTATGCCACAACTGGCGGCACGGTCCTTCGCAATGTGCAGCCACTCTTTGCAGAATTTGAATTTGGTGGTCTGGCTATTGCTCATA
This sequence comes from Candidatus Terasakiella magnetica, assembly GCF_900093605.1. Classification (NCBI taxonomy): domain Bacteria; kingdom Pseudomonadati; phylum Pseudomonadota; class Alphaproteobacteria; order Rhodospirillales; family Terasakiellaceae; genus Terasakiella; species Terasakiella magnetica. Next base: position 50,660 of record NZ_FLYE01000045.1, on the reverse strand, counting down.
ACGGCAATCTGACCAACACCCAAGCCGTGCGCCGCACCCTCGTGCGCCGTGGTTGTATCTTCCAATCCGATATGGATACGGAAGTCATCGTTCATCTGGTGGCTGTCAGCCTTTATGCCACGGTTGAAGACCGCATCATTGATGCGCTTCGCCAGATCGAAGGGGCCTATTCACTGGTTGCCATGACCAAAGACAGCCTCATTGGTGTGCGCGATCCAAACGGTGTGCGCCCGCTTTGTTTGGGTAGACTGGATGACACCTACATTCTAGCTTCCGAATCTTGCGCCTTTGATATTATCGGTGCAGATTTTGTGCGCGATGTTGAACCCGGTGAGGTCGTCATTATTGATAGTAACGGTGTGCGTTCCATCAAGCCATTTGGCGAACAAAAAGGTCGCTTCTGCGTCTTTGAATATATCTATTTTGCCCGTCCAGACTCCATCATTGAAAACCGCAGTGTTTATGAAGTGCGCAAAGCCATTGGGGCAGAGCTTGCGCGTGAAAATGGGGTTGAGGCTGATATGGTCGTGCCAGTGCCCGATTCTGGTGTGCCGTCTTCCATCGGTTATGCCGCAGAAGCCAATATCGCCTTTGAGCTCGGCATTATTCGTAACCACTATGTGGGTCGTACCTTTATTGAGCCCACACAAGAAATTCGCCACCTTGGTGTGCGTATGAAGCACAATGCCAATATCTCAAGTGTAAAAGGCAAGCGCATCATCTTGGTTGATGATTCCATCGTGCGCGGCACCACATCGAAAAAGATCGTTGATATGATGCGCCAAGCAGGTGCGGCGGAAGTCCATATGCGTATTTCCAGCCCGCCAACAGCCTGGCCTTGTTTCTACGGTATTGATACGCCAAAACGTGAAAAACTGCTGGCGGGTCAATATAATATTGAAGAAATGGCTGAACATATTGGCGCAGACAGTCTTGCCTTTATCTCCATTGACGGTATGTATCGCGCCGTTGGCGAAGCCAAGCGCAACAACGATGACCCACAATTCTGTGATGCCTGCTTTACAGGTGAATATCCAACGCGCCTGCAGGATGAAGAAGACCTTGCTTCTGATGAGATGCAACCTTCCCTGCCGCTTCTGGCTGAAAAAGGTAAATAATCATGGCTAAAGCACTGGACGGTAAAATCGCCCTGATCACGGGCGCATCACGCGGTATTGGTCGCGCAGTTGCCCTGCGTTATGCCCAAGAAGGCGCGCATGTTATTTTGGTCGCCAAGACCGTTGCCAGCCTTGAAGAAGTCGATGATGAAATTCAGGCCCTTGGTGGTTCTGCCACATTGGTCCCTATGGATTTGCGCGACTTTGACAAGATCGATCAAATGGGCCAAGCCCTCTATGACCGTTTTGGCAAGCTTGACATTCTGGTTGGAAACGCGGGTTTCCTTGGTGATATTACCCCCATGGCCCATTTAAAGGTCAAAATGTGGAACCAGGTAATGGACATCAACGTGACTGCAAACTGGCGTTTGATCCGTTCTATGGAACCGCTTTTAAAGCTGTCTGATGCAGGCCGTGCTATTTTCCTTTCCAGTGGCACCACAAAGGGTCCACGCGCTTTTTGGGCAGCTTATGCGGTTTCTAAAGCTGCATTGGAAAATATGGTTCAGACTTGGGCGATGGAACTGGGTAAAACCAAGATCAAAGCCAACTTGATTGACCCGGGTGCCACACGCACACGCATGCGCTCTCAAGCCTATCCCGGTGAAGACCCACAGACATTGAAAGAGCCTGAAGTTCTGACAGACATGTTTGTTGAGCTCGCCTCACCTGAGTGTGAAAAGCAAGGCGAAGTGGTTCGCTATAGCGAGTAGCTGCATTTAAAAAAAACACAGTCATGCTGGAGCTGATCCAGCATCCATCTTGGATTCTGCCTTTGGATTTGGGCCTGCGCCAAAATGACGCGGATTAATGAGTGTCTGTGCCTTCATCAACCGTATTGAGCAGGCTTTCAAAATCATGAGCAACAGCTAAGCCCCACTCGTCCACACATTTGGCGAGATAGCCCTGACCTTCTTTTTTGGTCATACGCACGGTTTTCTTGTCTCTGCCTTCAATATCAAGGCTGAGAATATCCAGTCCGTCGCAATTTGTTACGCGGACCCACTGTTTCCAGTTTTTATTTTCTTCAAACCGTGCCTGAAACAGGGACAGCTCGTCTTCAGTAAACATAAGTTTCGTCATGTTTTCCTCCTGTGGTGACAGTCAGATTTTCGAAACTCCCATCTCGTCTCTTTCGCAGTTATTTTAAGCTGACTCTACGGTCAATACTGCATATGCGAAATATATGCTGCATTGCAACAATTTACAAGTATAAAAAAAGAGAGGCCTCTCAACCTCTCCTTTTCATCAAACTTTAGAAGGCCTTATTCGCCGGGCAATCCTTCAGATTTGGTCTCTGAATTTAAACGTTCGCGCTCATTCTCATAAGAATCAAGCACCCAGCTTAGGTGGGAACGCATGGCAACTTTGGCAGCCAAACCGTCGCGCGATTTAATAGCTTCAAGAACATCCTTATGCTGGGCCAAGGCCAAGCCGTCTTCAGCGGGCTCTTGAAACAGGTCATATTGGTGGAACTCGATACTCTCATCAATAATATCGCGGATCACATCCATAATATGCATATAAACCGCACTGCCAGAGGCTTTACCCACCATATAATGGAAGTTAAACTCTTGTGAGGCTTTGGCTTTTGCCGCTGCACTGCCTTTTTGTTGTTCTTGTTTTTCCAGCGCGTTTGTCAGCTCTGAAATTTGCTCATCACTGGCACGCTCAGCGGCGCGACGTGCCGCCCATACTTCTAAAAGCGCACGGATTTCAGCCAAGTCATGCAGGTTTTGTTCTTTCACTTTAGCCAGCTCGCCCAAAGGTGAGGTCATATCACCCGCTGCAGCCAAAATACGCGTTCCACCACCTTGAACGGCTTCAAGGAAGCCTTGAGCTTTTAAGCTTTGTAATGCAGCACGCACAGAAACACGGCTCACGCCCATTTTTTCTGCTAACTGACGCTCACCCGGTAAACGTTCCCCCGGGGATAGATTGCCATCAGCAATCATCGTCATAATGCGTGCAGCCACACGATCAGAAAGTAGTCCGGCCTTCGCTTTCGTGCCGGAGCCTGTCTTTTCGTCCATGCTTAATCCCTCTAATTTAGTGGTACCCATGTGTATATATACCCACTTTAGTACGTAATACACAACAGCTGAGCTAGTTTTTACAATATTTCTGTCATAAACAGTTGATTGTTGTATAGTCCGTAGAATGAAAAATGAAAATGAAATCACATTTGAGCCCCTTCTCGGCCCTGATGATCCGCTACCTTACGAAATTTTAAACCGTGAGGGAGAGACCCCATTACTTTTAATTTGCGATCATGCATCAAACCGCATTCCAAAAAGCTTAAAGAAGATGGGCCTTTCACAAGATGAGCTCAACAAACATATCGGTTGGGATATAGGCGCGGCTGGTGTGGCGCGTTATATTTCTAATGAACTTAATGCACCTGCTGTATTATGTAACTATTCCCGCCTGATTGTGGATTGTAACCGTCAACCCGGTGACCCCACCTCCATTCCCAAAATCAGTGATGGCATTGAGATTTCACCAAACCATGATTTAACGGAAAGTAATCAGGTCCAACGCAGTGAAGCTGTTTTTTGGCCCTATCACCATGCGGTCACTGAAGTGGGTGCCCACCTGTGGCGCAAAGGCCCACCGCCTGCCCTGTTTTCTATTCACAGCTTTACACCAGAGCTCATGTCGCGCCATGAAGAGCGCCCGTGGCATATCTCTATTTTATGGAAACGCGACCCGCGCCTTGCTGCCCCTCTCATTGAAATTCTTAGTCGGGAGAGCGGACTGGTCATCGGCGATAATGTGCCTTATTCTGGTTGGGAAGATGCCTATTCCATTGATCTCCATGGCGCGGCCCCGGGCTTGCCTTATTGCGCCATTGAAATTCGCCAGGACCTGATTGCCAATAAAGCTGGTGAGAAAAAATGGGGTAAAATCATCAGTGATGCCCTTCGTGAGATTATGAGTGACCCTAGCATCTTTAAAGTAAAACATTATTGAGGCTTGCCATGTCGGTAAAAGAACCAAGCTGGACCATCGGGATTGAAGAAGAATATCTGATGGTCGATTGCGACACGGGAGAATTAGCCACTCAGCCCATGGATGAGCTCATGAAAGCCTGTCAGGCCGAGCTTAAAGACTTGGTACGCCCAGAATTCCTACAGTCTCAAGTCGAGGTTGGCACCAAGGTCTGCAAAGATGTGAAAGAGGCGCGCGCGCAGTTAGCTTGGCTGCGTTCCTCTGTTGCAGAGGTTGGCAAACAGTTCAACCTTGCCCCCATTGCGGCCTCAACCCACCCCATTGCAGAATGGGATGAACAAGACCATACCGATGCAGAGCGTTATCATAACTTTGCCCAAGACATGCAAGGCGTTGTGCGCAGGCTCATCATATCAGGCATGCATGTTCACGTGGGTATTGATGATGATGACTTGCGCATTGATTTAATGAATCAGGTGTCTTATTTCCTGCCCCATCTTTTGGCATTAAGCACCTCTTCGCCTTTATGGCGCGGGCGCGATACCGGGCTTAAATGTTATCGCCTGAGTGTGTTTGATGAGCTGCCGCGCACGGGCTTGCCGGAATTTTTTGACAGCTATAGCGAATATCAAAAACATGTGGATGCGCTGATCAATGTGGGGCTGATCAAGGATGCGACCATGCTGTGGTGGGATGTACGCCCGGCATTAAAATTCCCCACCCTTGAAATGCGCATTACCGACATTTGCACCACATTGGATGATGCCATTGCCATTGCCGCCCTGTTTCAATGTATCTTGCGCATGCTCTATCGTCTGCGTCGCTCAAACCAACGCTGGCGCACCTATCGCACCATGTTGATCAATGAAAACCGCTGGCGCGCCCAACGTTATGGCACCGATGAAGGGCTTGCCGATTTTGGTAAAGGTGAAGTCATTGCCTTTGACAGCCTGCTTGATGAACTGCAAGACATGCTCAAAGAAGATGCTGAAGCGCTCAATTGTCGTGAAGAGATCGCCAGCCTGAACAACATCTTAAAGCGCGGCACAAGTGCGCATCGCCAAATCGAGGTCTTTAATCAAGCCCGTGCAAATGGTGCCAATGAGTTAGAAGCCAGCAGGGCCGTTGCCCATTGGTTAAAGGACGAAACCTTGCGCGGTTTATAAAAAAAGCCCCCTGCATTTATATACAGAGGGCTTTTTCTTAAAAACATAAGGCCATTTACCAGCCTTGGTCTTCTTCCTCAATCTTGAGGACCTGACCGGTTTTTTCTTTAACAGCTGCCTGTAGCCCTTGTAGTAATTCACGCCCCAAAGTGCCACCATCGCCCATAATCTTTTCACGCAAGACTGCGCGCATGGCATCCACGTGGGCTTTCACCACTTCAACAGAAGCGTCTGTTTCTTTACAGCCTTCCATGGTGCATTCATAAAGCATCTTACCAAAGATGGAGATCAACGGATAACCAAACGTCCCGCCCTGACCACGCAATTCGTGGGCCAGCAGGTTGATTTGATGGAAATGGTCACTACGTGCACCCGGAGCCAACAAAGCCTCTGTACAAAGGTTTGACAGCTGGGAGAGATATTCCAGCGCCCAATCCCCAAAGCTCGCAGATGAACGTTCTAGCTCGGCCTCGGCCTGATCAAGAAGGTCTTGAGGCAAAGCACCACCGCTTTTCATGCCCATGCCACCGACTTTTTCTTTTAAACGGTTAGGCAGACGGAAATACCACACACCAGAATCGTTTTTGGCTTTTTTCTTCTCACCAGAATAAACGATCGTAATATCTTCTTCGGTGGCTTCGCGACGTTCCACATTATTGGGTGGCGGTTCGCGACGGCGGCGGCGGTCCGGGCCATGATAGTTATGTGTGGTGACATATTGGCGCGGGTAATCAATCAATTCCATCAAGCGTTTATAAACACTATCTACCGAGAACGGCTTGGAGAGAAACTCTGTCACCCCCATGTCGCGCGCAGCATTGACATAATCATTATCAGCCGCACCACTCATCATCATGAACGGCATAAAACGATTTGGCGATTCTTTGGCTGCACGCACCCAGCGCAACAACAAAAGACCATTGGCAGGCGACATGACCAGATCAGAAATGATCAAATCCACACCGCCGGGGTTATTGGGCCCGCCAGCTGTCTTTAAAAACTCAATCGCCTGTACCCCGTTTTCACAAGTTACAAGCTTACGCACTTCAAACGATCGCAAAAGGTTCGCCATCGTGTCGCGCACGAAAGCGTTATCTTCAACCAACATTACAGACAAGCGATCTAAATGATAACGAGCCACAGTTATAAAACCCCAGAATATTATTACTTTTATCTTGTATTTTTTGCACAGAAACAGAAGGTTGCGCAAGAAAAACAGCTCTTTTTCAGCTCATATTGAGCATTTTTTTATCTATTGCGATAGAAGGTTCAAACTTGCATGTCAGACAAGAGCTAGGTATCTTCCATCCAAATTTTGATAAGCACTTCATTGGTAAAGGATTAAATTATGGCTGAAGTCGGCGGAATTGCAGGCGATCACCTGCGCTCTTTCATTGAACGTATCGAGCGTCTAGAAGAAGAAAAAGCAGCTCTCGCGGCTGATATTAAAGACGTATACGCCGAAGCAAAAGGCACAGGCTTTGATATTAAGATCATGCGCCAGCTGGTGCGTTTGCGCAAAATGGAAGACCATGACCGCTCAGAACAGGAAGAGATTCTCGACCTTTACAAACGTGCTTTGGGCATGGATTAAAAAAAACGTCCTCAATCGTAGGACTATTTTTATGGCGTCATCATGATCATGGTGACGCCTTTTTTAATGAGTGCTTCTATTCGCTACGCTTTTGAAAATAGGGCCACCATTCTTTCCCAAACGGGATGAGAACGCGCACGTTATACCCTTCTTCAAGCAATTTTCGCTTCAAGGCGTTATTCACCCCATAGGGAATTTCAAATTCAAAGGCGTTAAAAGGCCAGCCTTCCATATTCGCCATCATGATGATTTGTTCTGCCATATCGTTATCTTCAAGGGCAAAGACAGGTTTAACCTGCTGGATCATGGCATCTTCAGATAATAACAGTCGCGCCAGCTTCATATAGTTATCGGCGATCAAATCTTCATATTCATAAGAACTTGCATCACTCACCAAAAATGGTGTCATGGACAAGCGCACGTTACCGCCTTGTGAAATAATGGTTTTCACATCATCAATACTGCGCGTTAGCCCGGCTGGAATTGTCACACATGCCGGTACGTCTGAGCGAAAGAGCGAGCCATAAAGCGCTAAAACCCTTTGCATGGCAACGCGCTCACTGGCATGGATCATCAAGAGGTTGCGCTCGCCTTCATCCTTGCCATCACCGTAGCCTTGGCGATCTTCTACATCACGAACAGAGATTCGGTTACCAAAAATCTGACCGATTTGACGACAATGGCCTTCCCCGCCACGGGTCGATTTTAGATAGCCCATTTCAGAAGGGGTTAGAGTTACACAGACTTCCAGACGTTCTTCGTCCAGAATTTCCATGGTTTCCATGACTGTGCTGACATTTTCCTGGATGGTTTCTATGTCTTTAGAGGCTTTACCCAAATGGTGCAGACACACGTGATAGCCCATATCAAGCAGCTTGCGCGCCACATCAACGGCTTCATCCATTTCGGTTGCGGGAACAAGCTTTTTCGCCATTCCATGCATCAGTGGTGTATTTTGCGCCAAATAGCGCACCATTGAGCTACCCGCTAATTTTTTCTTAAAGCCCATAGACTTAATAGATCCCTGCATTCTTTTTTATAGGGTACGTCCCTCATTTAAAATGTGCAAGTCTCCTTTGCATTTTGAGACGACAAAAAGCCGCATCCCCGTTAAGGGAAGCGGCTTTTTTGTCAAACGTCTTCAAAAGAAACGTTGTTTAATCAGCCCTGACGAGCCTTAAAACGTGGGTTCTTTTTATTGATGACGTAAACGCGGCCACGGCGGCGCACAACACGGCAGCCTTTTTCACGCAGCTTTGCTGACTTCAAAGAATTGCGAACTTTCATAATCTCGTATCCTCAAACACTTTTGCCCATCTCCTTCGATGAGCGGAGCCGGGAACATACGGAGATCACCCCATTGAGTCAACAACGTAATCCCCAATTACAAAAAATGGTGGGTCGTACAAGATTTGAACTTGTGACCTCTGCCATGTCAAGGCAACACTCTAACCAACTGAGCTAACGACCCATCTTTTGATCTCAACCAAAAAACGCACAAAACTGCGCCTTTGACCTTGGTGGAGCGCTTTATAACCATGACTCTTTCTACGCGCAAGGAAAAAGTACAAAAAAATAGCCTCCCGCCTGTTTTATTAGGCTTCTCGGTGCCCTCATTCTGACAAAAACCAACGTAAGCTCTTTTAAAAAGAAGAATCGCCCCTGCTTTGTGAGTTACTTAACAGAAGAAAACGGTATTATTTCTCTATGGTAGGGTCACATTTGGCATGGAGAAAATAGAATGAAGACATTTATGATGCTGGCGGCAACCGCTTTTTTGCTCAGCGCCTGTGGGGATGATGAAGCGGTCCAAGATAAAAAAGCCGATATTGTACGCCCGGCAAAAATCGCCCTTGTGATTGATCGCACCGCCCAACATGAAAAAGTCTTTCCCGGCGTAACCGAGGCCACGCGACGCTCCACCCTTGCCTTTCGCGTTAATGGGCAGATCATTGACCTCCCCGTTCGCGCAGGCCAGCTGATTAAACAAGGTGAGACCATTGCACGCCTTGATGATGCGTCTTATCAAAACACCTTAACGGACCGCCATGCCAAATATCAACTGGCTAAAACCGAGTTTGACCGCCAAAAAGTCCTCTTTAAACAAAAGCACGTTGCCAAATCGCGCCTTGATGAAGCCCGTTCCACCTTTGAAGCCGCCCAAGCCTCTTATAAGCTGGCTAAAGATGATTTGAGCTACACAAAGCTAGTTGCGCCCTATGATGGCATGATCAGCCGCATCGATATTGATAATTTCCAGAATATCCAAGCCAAAGAACCCATTGTCGAATTCCAAGGAGCCAAGGAAATTGATGTTGTCTTTAACGTGCCGGAAAGTCTGTTTTTAAAACTGAATAAAAACAATACAAACGGCGGTCATGTTCTGGTTAAATTTGACTCCATGCCTGAGAAAACCTTTGATGCGTGGTATCGTGAGCATGAAACCGTTCCTGATGCCACGACTCGTTCGTTTAAAGTCACCGTCTCTATGCCGCGCCCTAAAGGGCTCACGGTCTTGCCGGGTATGAGTGTGACGGTCAGCGTGAACCTCTCTAAAGTATTTAGCTCTGATACCCCCGGTGTTCTCATTCCCCTAGAGGCTGTTTTTGAAGCCGATTCTAAAACATGGGTATGGAAGCTGGATGAAAATAACACCGCCCATAAAACTGCCGTTAAAACCACAGGCATTGAAAAAGAAAACATCCGCGTTATTGAAGGCTTAAAAGCCAATGATCGCGTGATCGCCGTAGGTGTCACCTATGTGCGCGAAGGCCAAAAAGTCCGCCCCATCGTTAAAGAACGTGGCCTCTAGGAAAAGGATTAAGCGATCATGATGAATTTGACGCAATTCGCCATTAGCCGCAACGTGGTAAGCTGGATGGTTACCCTCTTGCTTCTTGGCGGGGGGATCCTGTCCTTTATGGGATTAGGCCGCTTGGAAGACCCTGAATTCACCATCAAAGAAGCTGTGGTGATGACTGCTTATCCCGGTGCTTCTGCCCAAGAGGTGGAAGAAGAAATCACCCTGCCCATTGAAAATGTGATCCAGCAGCTGCCCTATGTAGAAAATATTCGCTCCATTTCCTCAGCCGGCCTATCACAGGTCACGGTTGAGATGAAAAGCACCTATCGCAAGGACGATCTCGCCCAAATCTGGGATGAAATGCGCCGCAAAATTCGCGATATGGAAAGCAGCCTGCCAAGCAGCGCACGCGCGCCCATCATTAATGATGATTTTGGCGATGTCTATGGCGTGTTTATGGCTGTCACGGGTGATGGCTATTCCTATGAAGAACTGGCTGATTATGTTGATTACCTACGCCGTGAACTCATCCTTGTGGATGGTGTGGGCAAGGTTGCAGTTGGTGGGCGACGCACAGAACAAATCGTTTTAGAAGTGAACCGTGCAAAGCTCACCTCACTCAACATGTCGCTAACCAACCTACAATCTGTTTTACAAAACCAGAATATGGTCAGTAACGCCGGGCGCATTCGCGCAGGCAGTGAATATATCCGCATCAGCTCCACAGGCACCTATGATCAGGTGGAAGAGTTGAAAAACCTGATGCTTGGTCAGGCCAATGGGCAGATTATTTATCTAAGCGACGTTGCCAATATTTCGCGCACCTACGCCGACCCACCTTCGCAAGTCTATCGCTTTAATGGTGAGCGTGCGCTTACCCTTGGCATTTCCTTTGCCAGTGGCGTTAATGTGGTGGAAATCGGCAAAGCGGTTGAAGACCGCCTTGATGAGCTGGAATTTGCCCGCCCCTTGGGCATGGAAGCCAGCGTGATTTATGATCAACCGGGTCAGGTTGAAAAATCCGTTAGTGATTTTGTTGTCAGTCTTGGCCAAGCCATCGCCATTGTGGTGGTTGTGCTCTTGCTCACCATGGGTATGCGCTCAGGTATTTTGATGAGCTTGATCCTGTCACTGACCATTCTAGCCACCTTCATCGGTATGAAAATCTTTGGTATTGATCTCCATCGTATTTCCCTTGGGGCCTTGGTCATTGCCCTTGGTATGCTGGTTGATAATGCCATTGTCATTACGGAAGGGATTCTCATTGGGATAAAGCGCGGCTTAAGCAAGCTTGAAGCCGCCCAACAGATTATCTCCCAAACCGTTTGGCCTTTGCTGGGGGCAACCGTCATTGCCATTACCGCCTTTGCCCCCATTGGCCTCTCGCCTGATGCCTCTGGTGAATTTACCGGTGCGTTGTTCTGGGTGCTTTTAATCTCCCTTTTCATCAGCTGGATTATGGCGATTACGCTCACACCATTTTTCGCCAATTTGATGTTTAAGGAAAACAGCGAAGTTATTAGCCAAGAAGAAGAAAACGATCCTTATAAAGGTGCGCTTTATCAGGTCTATAAGGGCGTACTTCTTTTATGTTTGCGTTTTCGTTTTGTCACAGCCGGGGCTATGCTGGGCCTGCTTGGGCTTGCCATTGTCGGCTTTGGCTTTGTCAGTCAAGCCTTCTTCCCACCTTCAAACCTGCCTGTCATCACGGTGGATTACTGGTTGCCGGAAGGTTCTGACATTCGGGCCACCAGCCAGAATATGGCTGAGCTTGAAAAAACCTTCCTTGAGCGCGAAGAGATCAAGAATGTCACCACAACGGTTGGTCAAGGTGCCATGCGCTTTATGCTGACCTATAATGGGGAACGTAGCTACGCCAGCTTTGGGCAATTTATCATTGAAGTAAAAAGCGGTGACAAAGTTGCCGAGGTTCGAAAATGGGTGGATGAAACCATTGCTGAAAAAGCCCCACAGGCCTTTTCTAAATCTAACCGCATTTTCATTGGCCCTGCCAGTAAAGCAAAAATCGAGGCCCGCCTCACAGGCCCTGACCCTGCTGTCTTGCGCCAAATATCTGCCCAAGTCATCGGTCTCTTTATGGATGATCCCGATGCGATTAATGTGCGCCATGACTGGCGTGAACGCACCAAGGTCTTGCGCCCCCAATTTGCCGAGGCTGAAGCCCGCCGTTTAGGGATTTCAAAAACCGATCTGGATAATGCGCTCTCCATGAACGTCAATGGCGTTCAAGTTGGCCTGTTGCGCGATGGTTCCACCATGTTGCCCATCTTGCTGCAACCCCCCGCTTCTGAGCGCCGGGAAGTCAGCCAGCTTGGCAATGTACAGGTCTATAGTCCCGCGCTGAACCAATATGTCAATATTGATCAGGTGGTGCATAATATCGACCTACACTGGGAAGACCCGTTGATTATGCGCCGGGATCGTAAACGCACGGTGCAAGTCTGGGCTGATCCAAACCCTTATGGCGATACAAACTCCTTTGCCCTGTTTGAGCGCCTGCGCCCTCAAGTCGAGGCCATTGAGTTACCTGAAGGCTATGCCCTGAGCTGGGGCGGTGAATTTGAATCTCAGCAAAAAGCCAATAAGGCTGTGTTTGAATTTGTTCCCCTTGGTGTTCTGGTGATGATTGCTATTACAGTCTTGCTGTTTAATTCAGTAAAACAGACCCTTGTGGTCTGGTTGACCGTACCGCTTTCCATCATTGGGGTGACGTGTGGGCTCTTGCTGTTTAATCAGCCTTTCAGCTTTACCGCTATGCTTGGTTTCTTAAGCCTATCGGGCATGTTGTTGAAAAACAGTATCGTGCTGGTGGAAGAGATCAAGCGCCTGTTTGAAGAAGAAAACACCGGCTGGCATGATGCCATTACCCAAGCAGCTGTAAGCCGCCTGCGCCCTGTTGTGATGGCGGCGGTGACCACCGTGCTTGGCTTGATCCCGCTGCTGAGTGATGTGTTTTTTGCGCCACTGGCTGTGACCATCATGTTCGGGCTGGGCTTTGCCACGGTCCTCACCCTCATCATGGTGCCTGTCTTCTTTGCGCTGTTTTATGGTGTAAAATATCACCGTGGGGAGCTTTAAGAACACAATCACGAAATCAAAAGGGGCAGTCCTCATTTAACGAGACTGCCCCTTTTTTTTCTAAAAAAAGCCCTCCCCCTCTTGCGCCGCCATGACGGACAGGCTACCAACATATTCAAACTAAAGGGGATGGTAACAGGGTAATGGTCGCTTCAAACAACGAAGCCCAAAATCAAGATATGCATGAAGCATCACAAGTAGATGCTTCATATACTCTTTTGCGCCCTAAAAAACAGACCTCCCCCGTGGTCTATGCCTCACCCCACAGCGGGCGTTGCTACCCAAAAGATTTTGTAGAAAACTCACCACTAGACCCGATTGCGCTTCGCCGCTCTGAAGATGCTTTTGTGGATGAGCTTTATGAGGCTTGCGTTAAACAGGGCAGTCCCCTTTTAAAAGCGAACTACCCGCGGGCCTATCTAGATGTTAATCGCGAGCCTTACGAGCTTGACCCCGCCATGTTTGAGGACCCGCTGCCCTCTTATGTCAATATCGACTCGCCGCGCGCCCAAGCAGGCCTTGGCACCATTGCAAAAATGGTGACAAATGGGAATAACATTTATGCCCATAAGCTGAAGTTTGAAGAAGCTGATCAGCGCATCAAGAAAATCTATCATCCCTATCACAGTGCCTTGCGCCAGATGATTGAGCAAACCCATAAAGCCTATGGGGCCTGCCTGCTGATTGATTGTCACTCCATGCCCTCTGGCATCTCAAAGAGCGGATCACCCCCTCATGATTACGCCGATATCATCCTTGGGGATCGCTTTGGTTCATCTTGTGCATCTTGGATCACAGATCACTTACAAAACCTGTTAGAGGATGAAGGCTTTATCGTTAAGCGCAACCGCCCTTATGCTGGTGGCTTTACAACACAACATTATGGTCGCCCCGATCAACATATTCATACAGTGCAGATCGAGCTTAACCGTGCACTTTATATGGATGAAGCGACGATTTCTCCCAACGAGGGTTTTGAAAAAATCAAAAAACATTTAAATAATATCATCGCACAGCTGAGCATCATTGATGATGCTCTCTTATAATTAACTGAATTAAAGTTAATTAACGCTTACCCCTTATTTTCTGCTGAAAAAAAGAAAGGCCCAGCAAAAGCTGAGCCCGAAAAAGTTTGGGAGGAAACGTCCAAGAAAGGAAATAAACCTTCATATGGTTAAGAAGATTAATTCCTGAAACAGTATTAACCACAGTCAGTTTTACAAATCAACCATATTTTGATTATTTTTATATTTTCACTAAAATGTCACATTCTTTAAAACATAAGAGAGATCTGGCATACCGCTTGCTTATTAAGAGTTTGTAGTTTCAAACCTCTTTTGTTGATTGAAGACATAGCAATGCGTTTTATTTTATATGCCCTGATCGGTTTAACCTTAAGTGCCCCGGCATTTTCATATGTAAAACCCAACAAAAACATGGACTTGTGCAAAGGTGCAACCCATGCAGCAGAGCAACAGTTCAATATTCCGCAAAACCTGTTGCGTGCGATTTCTTTAACGGAGTCGGGGCGTTGGGTTGAGTCTGAGAAGGCAAATATTGCCTGGCCTTGGACGGTTGCGTCTGGTCGAGCAGGTGAATTTTTCCCTACCAAAGAACAAGCGATCCGTCATGTACGCGCCCTTCAGGCCAAAGGGATAAAAAACATTGATGTGGGGTGCATGCAAATTAACCTGCGCTATCACCCAGATGCGTTTGAAAATCTCAATGAAGCGTTTGACCCGCGCAGCAATGCACGCTACAGCGCCAAGTTCCTCTCAAAACTGTTTAAAAACACCAAATCTTGGACAAAAGCCGCCGGACATTACCATTCAACCGAGCCTACCAAGAATATGTATTATCGCGAAAAGGTGCTGTCTTATTGGAATTACGCCAATAAAGAGGCCCATGAAAGTCAGCAGGTGGCTCTACAAACACGCAAACCCAAGCGCCATGTGGAGAAATATGACCGCAACCGTATGGCTATGTTGAATAACAATTTCCAAAGCCGCCTTTCTAACCAAAGAAAAGCCATGACGCGCGCTGAGGAAATGTCCAACAAGATTTCTCAATATAGAAATTCGCGCCGTCTTTCAAATTTTGGCAAAGTCAATGTGGCGCGCCAGCAAGCTCTCTTGCGTCAAAAACAGAAAAAATCCTTAACCCTGCCCCCTGTCCAGCGCCGTGGTTTAAAGAAGTATGATTTCTCTCAACGACGTTCTGCACAGATGGAGAAATGGCGCAAAACCATTGCCAAGCCAGACCTGCTTTCAGCGCAAAAAAGCGGCATGACAACACCTAATAGTCTGTTATCTCAATAGGGTTAAGGCGCGTTAACCGCAACGTTATAAAGCTCTTCCCCATTGCGAAACATCAGCGCATCGGCTTGATCTTCAGGAAGATAACTTGCAAGTTTGCGCAAAGACTTGATGGTCCATTTATAATATTTCCACACCTTTTCCTCCCCAAAGGAAGAAAAGACAAGACGCCCGGGTGCAACTTCAAAAAGCTGACTTAAAAGCCCTGCCCCGCATTGCTTATTCGCCGCTTCAATATCCTGTTTGTTTAAACCAACCCATAGGTTTGGGTGATTTTTCACTAAACGCAGAATTGTTTTTTCATCAAAGCGCGTAATGCCTGAAAGCAAATAATTACGCTTGCGGTTTTCATCGAGCTCATCCCCAAAAAAGGCAAGATACTCAGCATTCATAGGTTCAGGCCAAATCACCGCCGCTGCATTGCTCCACGGCTGATCACCTTGTAAAACCAGATCGGGAAAGACCTGTTCCAAACTTGCAGGCTCATTGCCCTTTGTCATGTTTGGGTGGGGAAAGAGAACGGCCTTTTCAACGCCGCTTAACAAAGCATTATCCAGATAGGTTTCCATCTGATTTTCGCCAACAAATGCACCCGCATCAAAAATGAGCCCCTCAAATTCATGAATGGGGTCACAGGCCTGTGCTTTAGACAGGATGGAAACAGACAAAAGCGCCACGCTTGCCAGTTTAAGAAAAGACATATCACCGATTACTTATTTTTTTTATGATGCCCTCTTAATATCCTAAGCCCATTGTAAAGCAAAGCAGGAACCTCATAAATCAGTGAAAAAATGATGCTTGCTTTTGCTTTAGGCTCTTTATGGGCCTTTAAATAACGTGCCTTTAAACCAAGGGCTAAAAAAATCATCCGGGCGCGCAACAAATGGGTCGCATCACTCACCACCAAGACCTCATCCCAGCCCTGCTGCATGATAATTTCTTTGGCAAAGATGGCATTTTCCAAGGTGCTGCGTGATTGACCTTCTTGAAAAACAAGGGATTTTTCCATCCCTGCCCCATAGGCAATCTGCGCCATAATCACAGCTTCAGCCGTATCATGTTCAGCATGTGTCGCCCCACCACAACATAACAGGGCCGCTTGATATGTGCGGGCATAATCACAGCCGCTTAAGGTGCGTCGTATCATGGCAGGCGTTGGCTTTGCCTCTTTTGTCGAGGTGGCTCCAAGAACCACAACAACACAATTAACCATTTTCTGCAAACTCTTTACGAATTGCCTCACAATGGCTGCCAATCGCTGGGATTGCGCCATATGTATGATCGCGCCCTGTCATTTTTGCCGGTGGTGCGGGCAGCTCAATGGGGCCACTGGGGCTATCGACGGTAATTTTGCGCAAAGCCGGGTGTTTTGATAAACCCTCAACCCCATTGACCCGACCAAAAGCGATTTTGTTTTTAAGCAGCTTCTCACAAATCTCATCTGCTATATAACAGGCAAACACATCCTGCACGGCCTGATCCAGTGCTGCGCGATTGGCAACGCGAGAAACCCCGTCTTTAAACGGCCCTTCATTTGCCCAACTTTCTTGGTCCAAAATATCCTTGGCAAAACGCGCCCATTCACGCTCATTTTGAATGGAGATCACAACTTGCATGTCATCTTTCGTGCAAAAAGCACCATATGGCGCGATAGAAGGATGGCGAAGCCCCAAGCGCTCTGGCGCTTTACCTGCATACTCCTGATAAAGCAGCGGCACGGTCATCCAATCAGCCATTCCATCAAAGAGCGAGACACTCAGCCCACAGCCCTTACCCGTTACACCGCGCTGAATAATGGCTTCTAAAACAGACTGATAGGCATTCATCCCTGCTGCGATATCGCAAACTGATACCCCCACGCGCCCCGGTGCTTCTGGTACACCTGTTAGGGAACAAAGCCCCGTTTCAGCCTGTACCAAAAGGTCATAGGCTTTCATTTGTGAAGCAGGCCCCTCTTCACCATATCCGCTGATATCACAGGTGATTAAACGTGGGTATCGCGCACGTAAATCTTCTGAGCCAAAGCCTGCCCGTTTTGTCGCACCTGGGGCAAGGTTTTGGATAAACACATCGGCCTTGGCAAGAAGCCGCTCTAATAAAGCGCTGTCTTCTTTATCTTTAATATTCAGAACAAGGGACTCTTTCCCCTTGTTAAGCCAGACGAAATTGGCACTTTCGCCATGGACCACATAATCATAATGGCGCGCAAAATCCCCTTCTGCGCGCTCAATCTTAATCACGCGTGCGCCTGCATCACATAAGCGACCAGAACAATATGGCGCAGCAACAGCTTGTTCTAGGGCAACAACTAAAAGCCCGTCTAAAGGTTTGCTCAACGTTATTTCGTCCTATAATCAATCGGCCCGCTTATGTGGGTTCCGCCCATGGCATGGCACGCGCGCATGCGGGTGATAAAGGGTTTGCGATTGCGCGGGGTAACACATTCCACCAAGGTTTTGCTTTGTGCACCACGATTAAATAATTCTAATTGCTGGCGAAGTTCTTCTGCGCGTTGTTGTGCCAAGGCCACCTGTGATGGCCCCATAAAAGGGGCAATACGCTTTAACAGTTTTGCACTATCAGGATAGCCCTGTTTTTGTGCCAATGATACCCAAGCCCATGCCTGTACCAAGTCTGTGCGCGTACCAATACCACGGGTTAAAAGGTCACCATAACGGTGTTGGGCAGATGCGCATTCAAGGCGGGCAGCTTGTAAGATCAATTTAGCCCCGCCTGCTGGATTAGGTTTTGCGCCTTTGCCTTCAATCAACAGATTACCAAGTTTCACATATGCCAGTGCAATGCCTTGATCTGCGGCTTGACGATAGAGATGCCCGGCTGAGCGATAGGCCATGCGTTTTTCTTCAAAATGGGCACGAAACAGCAAATCTGCACTGGGAAGGGCCAATTTCTGTTCATCATAATCAAGCGAGGCTAATGGCTTCATGAATAAACAGTTATAATGCCACGGCATTTCCGGGGCCAACCACAACAAGCGATGGGAAATCCGTTCGCGATGATCCGGCCTGATTTCTTTTTCAGATACAATCTCGGGCAGGTTTGCAGGGGACGGTATGGCACATGCCCCCAAAATCATCATCGCTCCCAAAACAAACACCGTGCGCAACATGTCATGGCCTCTCAAAAATGACATTCAAATTCTTAAGCCTCTCATTTTATGGGTAATTTATAAAAGAACCCCTAACAAAAAGGTAAAAAACATAGCCCCCATTGGGTGACAGGTTGTAATGCGCCTGATATGGTAACCACAGAATAATAACAAAACAGGTAAATCAAGTGGCAGCTCAATTCATCATCCAGGTCAAAAATGGCAATCGCTGGAGCATGTACGCCAATAAAGACAATGAAAGTCAGGCGGTCAAACAGGCCCGCCAGCTTCTTAAGCAACAACAGGCTGATGAAGCTCAAGTCATCAAAAAAGGCGATGGCCCTGATGTCATTATCTTTGATGAAAACCAAAATTCTGTGCGTAAAAAAGCAGGATTAGGCCATATCAAGAGCTCCCCTGTCTTTAAAACCACAGATGACTTGTTTACACCTGCCAATGTTGAAATGCTCAACAAGATGCTGCGTGATTATTGTGAACAGATGGTCGTGAGCATGACAGAATTGCTCCATACCCAGCGTGCACTAGAAAAATTTCAAGATGACCCACTGGCTTCTTCTGCCTTTCACCACCTTGCAGAACTTCAGGCTGCTGCTGGAAAATTAAACGAGACTGAGCAACAAGGGCTTATCTTTGATTTCTTTTCTCAAGCTCAAGACAAAGCACGCAGAGCTGGCTTTGATGAAATCCCTGAAAAAGGCTTAAATGACTATCTTGCCCAAGCAGGCGACCTGAGCGACCCTGAGGTGCGCTACCGCGTCAATCTCTCCCTTGCACGAATTCTGACACGCGCGCCCTCATGGGAAAGCAAGATGACAGAGCTGTTTGCCTTGCTTGATGATGAAGTTCCGGTTGAAGAACTCCACGACAATACAAAGACCTTCTTAGATGGGCTTTTGTCAGAATGGTTCATGTATCAATTGGTCATTCAGGACATGTTAGGCACGCAGCCCGACCGCTATAACGCCATTGATGTGCTGACCAAACTCTGCATTGCAAAATATGAAGCGCGCAAATGGGATACGCCGGGTTTAAAAGGTGTTTCAGCCTTAATGTTGAAATTACCCATGGCAAAAACCCGTAGCAGACTTGCTAATCGCATTGAACAGATGTTGCGCGCCAGAACTGCGCTCACAAAAGGTGATGTTTTTGAAGAAAAACATGCCTTTAAACAGCTTTTGCCCTTATTCATTTCTAAAAGCGGAACTATTTTGGGCGGAGAAGGCATGGCAGAAGCCCTGACCATGTGCGGTACACGCAGTTTCAGCCGGGATAAAAACTTAGATAAACCCGGCGAGGCCATTGATTACATCATGGAAAACCTTGATGCACCGATCCTGCAACTGCGTTTTTTGATGACCCTGTCCAAATCACAATTTGGTAAGGACTGCTCACACATTGTCTGTGATTTCTTGCCGAAATTTATGGATGGGCCAGAACATGTCCATGACATCGTGCATTATAAATTGCCTTTAAAGCGCAAACTCAAAACCATCACGGATTTACAGAAATCCGCCATGAAGATCGAACTTCCGCAAAACACCCATGTCACCTTTGTGGAATGGCTTGATAACCTTCTTTATAACTACCTTGATGAAGAACGCATCATCGATAAAATGGATAGTCCGGAAGAAACTTTGTTTAACCGGGCAACTGCCCTGCTACAATTTTGCGCCTCAGGGATTCTCATTGAAGGTAAGACGTTAAATTGGGTGAGAGCGCGCGTACAGGAACATTTGCGCCAACCAAACTTCGTTGAAAAATTCACCGAAGAGGTGGAAACACCGAAAAAGAAAGAGCTGGTAATCACCCAACTACACGCCATGTTGAAAAAAGCGGGCTTACAGCAATAATCCCTCTTGCATTCAAAACAACTCAGCGATAATGTGTGCCCGCTTCATCAGTGAAGCACATAACTTTGTGCGGGCGTGGTGAAATCGGTAAACACAGCAGACTTAAAATTAATAAAATTAAACTAAGTCATTGAAAATAAATAATTATATATTTACGCACTGTTTACACATTCTAACATTCTAAGAAAATTTTTTACACACGGCGTCAAACTCGCAGAAAACCGCTATTTACCTGTGTAACATTTAGTCTGTGTGCTTCTCCTGAAAAACTTACTCTATTTCAGCTTATAAAGCTCCCCTGCATCCCCAAAATACATTTCACACACATTAGTGTATGAAAAAAATAACGCTTACTAGTGGGGCTCAAAGGCTTGCAGACAGTAAATCCATATAGATGCGACTAGATATAAAACATTGTGTCAGACACTCTGATAGTCACAATTGAAATTTCTAATTTCAACATCTTGATATTTATTTATCTGGAGGCAGGGAAAATCAGTCACTATTCGTATTATATTATAACTCCGCATCTATTCAAGGATAAGGAAAATACGACCGTAAATTCAATGAAATTCCAGAAAATGAAAAGTTGAAATTTCAACTAAACGAAATTGCTTCTGCAATCGTTCGTGCTTTGATGACGTTGTGGAGTTTTTGATCAAATGCTTCGATACTGTTTCCAATATCCTGCATTTCTTTAATTTGGCTTTGTTTATAAGCTGTTTGACGAAGTTGTAGGTTAGTTGATAGACGAATTAATGCATCAAAACTCGCATCGCGCCCCGTTAATTTTATCATATTGTAATAGCGTGCTGACTTATTCAGCCACTTAAGCGAAAAATCGCATTCGTTGTCTGCTAAATTGTTTGCGCGGGTAAATTCATAAATTTCTTTGACGATTTGCATCAATATTTCTCCTGTTCAGTTGCTAAATATATTTAGTGCTAAACTATTGTAAGGAGATCGATATGAAGATTTATGAATTGAATAAAATGTCTAAGGGTGAGTGGAAAACGTTAATTCGTTCTATGGTTCGCAAAAGCTGCCGAAATTAATTCCGCATTATTTTCTTAATGCGTTTCTGTGCCATATCTTTGATATGTTGCTTTGTTTCAAAGTCCAATTCTGCTTTTTCAATCTCAAGCATGAATTCATCTTTCAAGCGCTCAAGCTCTTCTGTTTTTGCTTCTATTTCAGCGAGCAGGTGAGATTGATTGCGGTTGATATATTCAAAATCCCCATACATCAAACGCCATAGGGCTGCATTTTGATCAGCTTCTTGGCGGAGATGTTTTTTTCTTTTTTGTCTATTTTTCGTAAGTTCATATGCACGCATTGCTAAATCCTCCTATAAGTATTTAGCAATTCCGTTTCTGCTTCCCAAATAGAAGCGGACTAAAATTATCTTGCTATAAGAAGACGGGTTTTGACCCTTATCGGACTTTAAAACCTAAAACAGATATGTCATCACGTCTAACTTCCTGACCTTGGTACTCACTTAGTGTTTTAAGGATGTTTGCTTTTTGCTCTGGCATTGATAAATGAGCTAATTCCAGCAAGATACTTCTAAACCGCTTCTTACTAAATCCGCGCCTTCGTTCTCCACCTACTTGGTCAATTAAACCATCAGAGGTCATGTAATATGCGTGTCCAGAAATCTTATTTACAATATGCTCTTTAAAACCCTGATCCTCAGAAATTTCAGCATACCCTAGTCCTTTTTTATCACCTTTGATTTCTTCAATAGATTTCCCATTGGATACAAATAAGGAAAAACGAGCACCAACAAATATCATTGGATTAGCATTATCGTTCGGTATGTAGCATGCACCAAGTTCCAATCCATCATCAGATTTAGCGTAATCGGTATGCTGATTTAAAGTCCGTTTAACAATCTGGTGCATACGTGTCACCAATGCTCCTAGCTTTCCAGCCTCGACTTCGTGACGTGCACGGTCCAAAGCACCAGTTGCAATTAAGGTTAAAAAGGCGCCAGGCACCCCATGGCCAGTACAATCTGCGTTTATAAATACATAACCATCCCCCCAACGACGGCACCAGTAAATATCACCACCAACAACATCTCGGGGCTCCCAGATAACAAAATAATCAGCGAAGACTTCTTCCAAACGGCTTACATCGGGCAAAATGGTTTGTTGAATATTGCTTGCATAGTGGACTGAGCTTGAAATAACAGAATAAGCATCATTAAGCTGTAGTTCTGCCTCACGTCGTTTAACTTCGACATATTCTTTACTTTGCTGCATTAAAACCAAGAGCCATGCAGCTACGAATAAAAGAAGAGCAAAGAGGTAAAAGATATTGAAATATGTATTCTTTACACTGATTAAATTAGACTTATCTAGCCCTTCAATTTGAACAATATAACTTGTCCATAAGAGAAAACTAGCGGTAAGCAGTAGACCTAAATAACTCGATAAAAAGTTAATGGCGATTGGTATTTTTGTTGACCCTTCCCATTCTTTCGATATGCCTTGGAGCCACCTTATAAGCCGTTCTTTTAGATCAAATTCTTTTTCAGTTTTGCAGACATCGTTGCATCGTCCCTCAACAGAGCAACAGACCGAGCAAATTGAGCCTGAAAGCCATGGGCATGTGGCCATATCGGCTGCATCAAAGTCATCATGGCATGATTTACAGGTGTGATGCCCTTCTTCAAGCACTTCCGCAGGGCGTGCGATATAGTATTTCCCCTTTGTTAGGATACATATCAACGGGGAAAGAGCTAAGGCGCTAAAAAGAGCAATGAGAGAAGAGAACGCCTGAAGCTCGGCACCAAATGTGCCAGAAAAAGCAACGATAGAAAGAATAGAGGCAATAAGGGTGCTGAGGCTACCCACTGGATTTATGTTAAAGAGATGGGCCCTTTTAAATTCAATAACAGGTGGGCTTAATTTGAGGGGTTTGTTGATAACAAGGTCTGCGAAAATTGAGGCGACCCAAGCAATGGCAACGTTTGAGTAAAGACCGAGTATTTTTTCTAATACCTCGAATACGCCCATCAGCATGAGCATCAAGGCAATTGCTATATTAAAGAGGACCCAAACAGCACGTCCTAAATGAGTATGCGTCGTCCTTGAGAAAAAATTAGACCATGCTAGCGAGCCTGCATATGCATTGGTCACATTGATTTTTATTTGAGAAATAATAACAAAAACAAAGCTAATAAGAAGTGCCATGTTAGGGTTATCCACGACATAGCTGAAAGCAGCAGTGTACATATGGATGGGTTCTTTAGCTTCGACGATTGATGCACCACCAATCAATACAATCGCAGCCAACAAGATACCGCCAATTTGTTTTAGAAACCCAAGGATTGCCCATCCAGGGCCAGCGAGAATGACCGCACTCCACCATTTTATACGATTTTCTTTAGTTTTATTGGGCATAAAACGCAGATAATCCGCTTGTTCTCCAATTTGTGCAATCAATGATAGCGATATGCCTAGAGCCGTACCGAAAGCATACCAAGAGAAGGCATTATCATTGCCTCCATCACCTGATATGTGAAGAAATACACTTAATACATCGGGTTCTTTATGAAAGATCGCGATGAAAGGAATAATCATCAATATCAACCATATAGGTTGAGTAAACATTTGAAGACGACTGATTGCTGTCATACCCAGAAACACAACTGGAACAATGATCAAAGAACAAAAGATATAACCAAGAGAGAGTGGCAACCCTGTATATAAATATATGGCTTGTGCCATAATTGCAGCTTCTAATGCGAAGAATATAAAACAGAAAGAAGCATATATCAGGGAGGTAACGGTTGAACCTAAATATCCAAACCCAGCGGCACGTGTGAGTAGATCAATATCAATATTGTGTCTTGCGACACGATAGCAAATTGGTGCTCCCATGATAAAAATAATGAGTGAAGCAACCAAAATGCCATAAAAGGCATTATAAAAGCCGTAACTTAAGGCAATACTGGCGCCAATAGCTTCTAATGCCAAAAAAGAAATACTGCCAATCGCGGTATTGGAAACGACAAATTCAGACCAAGTGCGAAACTTTGATGGGGAATAACGAAGTGAATAATCCTCAATAATTTCGTTATTCACGAAGTCATTGTATTCACGATTTTCCGGTTGATTTAACTCGCCCATAAATGACTATCAGCCCCTAAAATTTCCTCATAAGGTATATCGTATACTATTTTCGACCTTATCATAAAATTTAATTAGATAGTTCTATATTGTTGTCTGTTTATGGCTGAGGCTGTTGAAAAACTCGTCCAGTGAATAGCGTGAAATTTTCGCTATTTTAATTTTGCAACGGGCCTAATGTTTTATTTGGTGCATATGCCGCTATTTGCGGCTCCTGGACGATGTTTCGTCAGTTTTGATTAGCCCCTTCGTATCTAGAATGCATTACATGGCTCAGTGGGCAAGTGTTTTTGGTTAATTAACGTGTTTCAGAGTTTTTCAACAGCCTCGGCTATGAACGGTAGTTTGAAATTGATTTGGAGATGTCCGCTTTTCAATTCTATACGCAAACATCACATGAGATTGCGAGTCCACCCCACCCGGCAGCCTATGATTTCTCCTTAGCCTGAAAGATCTTTTCTTGATAACAAATGGCGGTGTTCTTCACGTATTCCCTTTCAGAGATATTTAACAAGATAGATCGAAGAAAAGAATAAATATTTGAGTTTAATTATTTTTTTGTGCAGCGTCAAAAACAGCTCGCTCATTTGACGTCATTTCATAGTCGACTCTGATATCGTGTTTTTTCATCAAACGATCATAAATTCCAGCTTTTTTAAGCTTTAGATATGCCGCGTTGTAACGTTCCTTAATCTCACGTCTTCGAGGATTATCGATGGCGATCGCTGGGGATGCGATATTGATTTGTAAGGCAGGCTGTAGCGTTACAAGCTCTTTCACAACTTCTGGAAAACTTGTCTCTGCTAATCCAATAATATGCGGGCTATTACTAACAATCCCGTCTAGGCGACCATGTTTCAGCATCGTTAGGAGTTTAAGGTCTGTTGTAGCTTCATAAAGATTGATTCTGTCACTGTGTGCACGAATACGCTCCAAGCCTCCTGCACCTTTTAAAAAGCCAACTCGTTTGCCCAAAAAAGCTTCTGGTTGGCCTGATGAAATTGCCTTGTTCTTAAGGGTGACAAAATTAATCCTATCAACTGTTGTTGGTAAAAAGTAATCGAACCAGCCATCACCTTCGCCACCTATCCAATAGCTACCTACAAAATCATATTTATGATTTTTCACACCGTCGAGACAACGCAGCCACGGGATGATATCAACCTTTGGCGTATAACCAGCCTCTGTAAGTATTTCAGAGAGAAGATCTGGTATAAAACCCTGGTTAGGTAGGTTTTTCCCACCTTGTTTACCCCAATTCAAATAGCATACAGAAATGGCTTCTTGCTCTTTAGCATGACTGCTTTTTGTGAATGAAACAAATAGTAGTAAAGTACATACAATAATTAAAAATCTCATTTTCACTGCTCTTTTAAGTCGAGAAATACGTATTGTTAAGCCAAAGCGGATGTTTATATGTAAGCTGTCAGTGTGAAGAAATGATTGTCATTTGTGGCTTCTTCAAAATGGAATTCAAAGCCATGCTTTGCACGACGCGCAATTTCAATAAAGCCTACGCCAGCCCCCTTACTTGTTTCGGGAACGTCCTTTTTTAAACATTCTTTAAAATGTTGCTTTAGTTCTTGTTGAGAAAGAGACTGAATATAACTTAAGCTATTACGTAATCTTTCTACATGTTCATCATGGACAAGGTTGCCACAAGCGACAAATTTGCGATTATCTTTCTCACCAATAGATAACGCCCCATACCTAAGGTCGATCTCTACAGGGTCTTTGTTATCAATTTGGTTTTTAGCAGAATAACGGATAACATTTTGGGTCATTTCAATAAAAATAGAAAAAAGGTCTCTTGAAGCTCTTTTATCTAATTCTTCCAACTCAATTTTATGACGAAGTGTCTTGCCAACACCCAATATCATTTCTTCTGACATGAAGCCTGTAAAACAAAATGTAATATCATTTTGCAACATATCGTCATGTAATCCTTTTAAGCTGAGCATTAAAATTACCTTTTCGTTACAGACTATGAACTGCCTAAATGTTTAATTTCAAAGTTTGCATTATCTACTTCTTCTCCAAACTCTTCGCCCATTTCTTCCATGCTTTCATCGTCTTCACGAACGCCCCAAAAGATGTTTACTGTTTTATTTTCAGCAATCTCATCCAGTTTAAACAGCATGTGCATGATACGTCGGGCAGATGAAGAATTAAAGTACATGAAATTAAGTTCAACTGTAATCATTGAACATTGGTCGTTGGATACTAAGGTATCAATCTTATCTTCTATTTGACTAAATAACTCAGCAGCTTCTTCTGAATATGCTTCACCTTCAATTGTGACTTTACCTGTTGAAAAATCAATATCAACCGAGGGGATATTGTCCGTGGCTTCTATTACAAAGTTTTCCATAACATACTCTTCTTATTAATTAATAAGTTAGTTTACCTTAAAACCGACTAAAGAGATATCATCTCTTCTCAATTCTGTGCCTTGATGATTTTTCAGTTCGGCACATAAAGATTGGGATTGCATGGATAAGGAGTTCGTTGAAATCCGGTTTAGAAAATCTTTAAAACGACGCTTCCCATACATTGTTCTTTTCGGTCCACCGATTTGATCCACAAAACCATCAGATGTCATATAGAAAATTTCATTACCTTCAATCGGTATTATATGTTTCTCATATAACTGGTCTTCTGAAATTTCAGGATAACCAATTCCCACTCTGGTGCCTTTAATTGTTGAGATTTCACCATTTTCTGATTTGTATAAATCTATTCGAGCACCAACAAAATGAAGATGTTTGCGATCATCCGGAATGAAGCATAAACCGAGTTCAACGCCATCATCTGTTTCTGCATTTTGACCGTCTTGAGACAGGGCGCGTCGCATTAAAATATGAATGCGTTGCATCAGGGCTGAATAATCACCAAGTTCTGTTTCGCTTTCAGCCCTATCCATTACACCTGCGCAGACAAGTGTCATGAGTGCTCCTGGCACTCCGTGACCGGTACAGTCTCCCAATATAATTAAATATCCCTTGCCCCAACGTCGGCACCAGTAGAAGTCTCCTCCGACTAAATCGCGAGGTTCCCAAATAATAAAGTGATCTTGGGTAGCCGAATTTAACATTTCTTTTGAAGGTAAAATGGATCGTTGGATGCGACTGGCGTATTTTATCCCTGCATGAACCTCAGCTGTTCGCTGATTAACAAGGTCTTCCAGGTGGTCTTGATATTGTTCAATTTGGTTACGATCATTGGTTTGGCGGTCTTGCATTTGATTAAAAGCAGAAACGACATCACCAATTTCATCATTACTATGCCAATCAACATTTGACTGTTTCGTTAAATCATCTTTTTGAGTATCGATTGCTTTTTTTAATAATCCCAATGGGCGACCAATAAAAAGCCGGTTAGATAGTAAGGTTGCACCAATCAAAGCGAAGAGAAGAACAGCTGAAACAATAAGAGTAATTTTAAGTTTATTATAAAGTTCTTTAACAATATTTTGACCTGTAACAGTGACAACTAATTCACCAATTTTTCTATTATCTGCTTGTTCAACATAGACAATATCTTTTCTGATACGGTAACTTGGTTTTTCGGGCGCGTTTTCATATTGACCATTCGCTATAACGATTTCACCAGTGTCATTATAGATAACAGCATCCTTGATAATCGGCAATTTTGTCATTTGCTGTATTGCAGCAGCAACGCTTTCATCATCATATTCCCAGAGAAACTGTGCCAAGCTTGAACTTTGCACCGTTGCTAGGTTTTCTAATCGATTTAGAAGTTCACGTTCTTGTTCTTTATAATGATACCATGACTGTACGCTGAACACACAAATTTCAGCGATTAAAACTAAGGGGATAAAGATTGATAAGGTTTTTACGGTCAGGGAACGAAACATAATATAAAAATAGTTTTCCTGCTTAATCTCATTGATGCATACTATATTCATAGCTACGATTTATTGGCAATTAGTCTTTTAAGTTAAAAGACTTTTTGGCCGTGTCATTTGGGAGATATTCTATGAAGCTGAGATATTTAATTGCTGTTGCATCAGCATTTTTATGGAATAGCGCATCCAGCGTTCCAGTGAATGCCGAAGATGTTGTAACTGTTGGCTTTAAAGGAGCAAAACCGCCCTATATTCTTGCGGTTAAGCCATATAGTGAAAAAGACTTCGATTTATCAAGACAACTTGGCATTGAAGTGGATCTTTTTCGAGAGGCTTTTGCCACAGTCGGTAAAAAAATCAAACCTGTTTATATGAACTTTAAACGGATGCCTGCTGAAATTACCGCAGGCAATATCGATGCGGCATCAATTTTACCAAATGATGTGGATGGGGCTTTTTATGTATCTGAATACCTTAGTTTAACAGATTCATATATTTCTCTTGATAACGGAAATGACAAAATTGAGACATTCAATGATTTAAAAGGGAAACGTGTCCTTGCATTTCAAAATGCACAAAAATTCCTCCCGGAAGAATACCAGACAGCTATTAAAGGTGCCAAATCTTACAGAGAGATTGCGGATCAAGAAAAACAGGTAAAAAGTCTTGTGTCCGATAGAGCAGATGTCTTGATAATGGACGTTTCAATTTTTAAATATTTAGTCAAAAAACACGCTAAAGAAGGGCAGGCATTTAGATATTCCCCTTTGTTTGAGAAACCAATGCATTTCCCAGCAGGCTTTGCAACAAGCGAGCTTATGAAAGAGTTCGAAATGGGCTTAAATCAATTGAAAAAAACTGGACGATATGAAGAGATATATCAGGCGTATACAGAATGATTGAAACTAAATAGTTTCCCGTACGGATAGCTATGTACTCTGTATTTTTCAGCTTATGTCGCAGGGATATAAACGCTTCCCCTTTTGGCTAATAAGCGAAGAATGAAGATTATAAAAGTATGTCTGCTTTGTTCATTTAAGCAGAAACTCAGAATGTCATATTCCAACTGATCTATTACATTCTGGCTACAACCCGCAGAAACGCTGACACTCAATGAAGCCTTGTGGTCTGGGCTCAACGGAAACATAATAAATTGTTAGATAAAACAATGATTTATGAGGTTTGTGATGAAACAGGCAAAAGTTATTTCCCCAACAGAGATGAAACGTTTGTTAGCTGTTGTGGACGCAGGGAAACATGCAGCACGTAATCGCATCGCAATCATGCTGTCATATTATGCTGGTTTGCGTGTAGGTGAGATTGCAGCGTTGAAAGTTTCCGATGTATTTGATGCTGATCTAAACCCAAAAGATCAAATCCAGCTTAAAGCTGCTTATACGAAGGGGAATAAAGCCCGTGTTGTATTTGTAAGCGATAAGCTCAAACGTGAGATTAAAAACTATTTGAAAACGCTGTCAGCAATCAAAGCAGATAAACCATTCCTTCTCACACAAAAGAACACAGCTTTTTCCCCAAACACGCTGTGTCAGCTATTTGGTCGTCTTTATCAAGAGGCAGGCATTGATGGTGCCACGAGCCACAGCGGTAGACGTTCATTTATCACCAAGCTTGCGCATAGTGGCATTAGCCCGAAAGTGATCATGACTCTTGCTGGTCATCAACACTTAACGACGACACAACGCTATATCGACGTAAACGACGATATGATGCGCGAAGCTGTCGAGGTGGTTTAATTTTGTTAATCGATTAAAAAACCGAAATGTATAGTTTTTTCATTATTGCAATTGCAACAATGAAAAACAGTCATTTTCGAAAAGTTGAAATTTCAACTAAAGAAAAATAAGTTGCTTAAGCAACGCTATTTTCTGAAATGCTCTATTTGAATTTTGTAATCAAGTCCTTGGATTTGTTATAATAATGATAGTTAAATTATGCCACATGACGAAGCTGCAAAGCAGTTAGCATAAATAAAATTATAGCGTTCTCACTCACACTGTCCCCGGGACTTAGACCGGAGAGGGTATATAAAATATCTGGATATAAGCTTAACGCAAGCGCCTTGGAAGGGACCGATTGTTTACCCGCAATTGCACGAAGCCAAGTAAAATAAAAATGCCCGCAAGCTTTGGAAGATGACAGCATCTTCGCTAACATGGTTTGTTTGAAAAGAAGAACTGGTGGTTGATTACTGCTGTAGCTCAGTATCTTTGTGTAATTCGATCTGCACATTGATGACACCGTCCGAAAGCGTAAGCTTGGGGATTAGGGGATGGCAAGAAACACACGGACTGCTTGCTGTTAATTACCCCTGTTTCGAAAACACTCAACACTCAGATAATGTGTTTATTCCTCCTCTGTAATTGTATTTTAGCTGTTACAGGGGGGGTAATAAAATCTAACATCTTGATAATATTAATTCATATAAATGAGATGTTTTCTTCTCACTTAATCTTTTCAAATAATTTGCGTTTTGAAATTACAAACGGAATGAAATGGAGTTTGTTTTTCAAAAGCGCATTGTTGCGCTGTAGGCGGAACAACTAAAATTCCTGTTACTCATAGAAACAGCTCAGTTAATACCAAGCTGTAAATTATATATGTGGTTAATTGGAAATATGCTTTTTGATCTGTTGGTCTAGTTCACCAGCGCTAACTGCTTCTATGAGCAATTTGATGGCATTGGGAAGTTGTTTGTCTTCACCAATGAGTATGTCTGTTTTTCCTTTTTCGATCTCAACAGCTTTATTGCGAACACGTAAGCTAAAACGCACCTTGTCATCGTAATCACGCCAATACCATTTGCGGATGGGTTTCTGTATTTCTTGTTTTGTGCGTTGTCCATCGGAACCTTCGACATATTCGCTTCTTGTTTCTGTATATGTCTCACCTTTGACCATCGCATTGGCTGCTGCAAGCTGACGATTTAAGTTCGTGATTAAATTCCGTTTCGCGTTATCAAACGGGTTTGATTTAGCTGGTGCTTGTGGTTCTACAAAATTAAGTGATTTAAGTTTTGTCATATCTAACTCCATTTCAATTCCTACCGTTAGTGTAGCTTCAACGGCTCAAAGGAAAAGGAATGAAAGGAGTATCATTTGCTGGAATGTAAGCGGATTATGGCTATCGTACAAACGCCGATGAGATACATGTTATTTGGCAAGACCTTGACTATACAAGCGTGCAACATCAAATCCTGCGTTATCTGTTTTACCGTCCTTGTAGAACTCAACAACGCCATCTACAAATGAGCCAACTACATGATCACGTGCAAATTTGTTTGAGTTACTTTCAACATAGAAACGTACGATCATTTCGGCACTTGTTCCCATGTATTCTGCCATATCGGTAATTTCACCAATAGTAAGCTCTCTCACTTGCTGTGTTGCAAACGTATGCCGAAAGCTATATAGCGCACGATTTTCGCCTTTATACTTTCCTGTTTTAGCCTGTCTTAATTTAGCCCATACAAGAAAATCCTTAAATGTCACGCTCATTTCCACAAGCTTTTTACCTGCAGGTGAACAAAAAATATAATCATCCGGCTTGGTTTTACCTGTTAGCTGTCCAACTTCGTCTAATGTCTTAAGAAGCTTATATGGCATTATGATTGTGCGTTCTTTTTCTTCATACTTACTTTTGTGGATATGCAAAGTAATTTCGCCATTTTCCTCAGTTTGCAAACACGACCATTTTAGCTCTTCAATTTCATTGCCAGGCCTACACCCAATTTTATACATAAAGAAACACATTAGCTTTAATAACTTGCGACGATATTGAACATCACTACGTGTTGTTAATGCTATCCACTCATCGAACTTATCCCAGATTTTTTTTATCTCATCATCGGTAAACGCTGGTCGTGGGACAGATTTTTGACCGACCCCTTTAACAGTAAGAAACGGCATATCATTTCTAGCGCAATATTTCTTATCCACACCAAATTCAAATATACGTCGAATTGCTGTGTTGTGTTTTGCAACAGTCCCCTTCTTTGGGATTTTTCCCATTTTTTCATCACGCTTTTGATTAAACAATTCTAGCTGTGCTTTGTTTACTCCCGTTATCTTCACGCTTCCAAGTAACGGTATGATGTAATTTTCGATAGCTGAAATGTATTGCCTTTGCTGCTTAGGTAGATCAGCTTTTTTTCCAAGAGAAGCTATGTATTGTTCAGCTACAAACTTCACAGTCCGTTCAGACTCAAGTGGCATTCCTGTTATTACGTGAGCTATATATACTTTATAAGCTTCTTTAGCTTTCTCTTTTGCCTTATCAATATCTGATGTTTCAGTTGATACACGCTCATATCTTCTGCCTTCAAGTTCGCTTTTCCAGCGCGCTTGAATAATTGAAGAACCACCCCTTAGTTCAAGGGTAATTTCACCGTCCAGAATTTTCATTGGAAGAGCATCGTTGTGATGCAAAATCTTTGTCATGGCGTACCTTTTTGTACGCTAATAGAAGTGGTGCGGGCGGGCGGACTTGAACCGCCAAGACCAAAAGGTCGGCAGATTTTCTTACCCTCTATGGCTTTCGCCACCGCCTCAAATAGACGTTTGTGGTCTGGACTATCCCTTCAACATATCAATCAAACCTGATTGACTTAGTTGCTGCCCGTCTAGTCTCTACACCTTCGACCGATTTCTCGGAAGCTTGGCTCGGGATTGCCATCAGCCGTACTGTTAAGGTTTCCCCGAATTTGAGCAGTTCTACTCCCGTCATTTCCAACGAGGCACTCAATTCTCGCTTGTAGCGTAGCTAAAGTCTGCTGTGTTTACCGATTTCACCACGCCCGCAACGAACTCCTTTTAGCACCAGCATTTCATTAATGCAATAACTGTGTTAAAATTCTTATGAAAGTTTACACATTTTTTTACACATAAACAATAAATTATTGCAAGTCATTGTTTTTTATATAGAAAATTAAACTTCATATTTAACTTAAAATCTGCCGACCTTTTGGTCTTGGCGGTTCAAGTCCGCCCGCCCGCACCAAGTAATTTCAAAGGCTTAGCCCCAAAAGGGCTGAGCCTTTTGCTTTTTTTAGATAATACCGGGCTAGAATGTAAACTCATAAAATAAATATGCTTTGGTTTATCTGTGAGTTCCAAGTTGCGCGCATGACGGCTCAATCAACGTCGTTTGAACCTAGGTATTTTTTCAAAATTTGCTGGTATTCATTTGTTTTCTTAAATGCAATCAATGCTCTGGAAAACTTATCCACAAACTCTTTTTTTACCGTTTTCTTAGAGAAGATAAGATAGAAATCTGTCGTGGCTAAAGGTTTCTCGAAATAATGCAGCTTATTCACAGCATTTATTTTCTGAAACTCCGGTCTGTTTTTTGCGAGATGTAAAGTTGTCTCCAAGACCGCTGGCATATAATCGTAACGTTTAAAAAGCAGTTTTGATATGTTCACAGTTTCAAGAGAGACCTCATCAATGACTGAATTTTTTGTCACATGGTCTTTAAACTGTGCAGGGTAATTATATCCTTTAATTAAACCTATTCTCTTTCCATTAAGATCGCTTAATTTATCGAATTTCAATGTCCCTTTATTGGATTTATGAATAAACAAAACCCATTTGCTTGTAATGATTGGCTCAGATGGAAAGAACGTATGTTTTAGCCTTTCATCATTTACGGATGCTGTATAAACGCCATCCACTTTTCCTGCATATACGGCTTTTTGTGCCCTAATCCATGGATAGACTTTATTTTCTTTAATAGAAACACCCATCCGACTAAACGTCGCATTAATAATTTCAGTGCTTAAGCCTGTAACCTGAGCAGTTGCCCCCTCTTCGTAACTAAAAGGTGGCCAATCCTCCGTCCCAAGGACAATTGATGTACGTTCAGCCACAGCAGTATTACATATTAAAAGACAGAATAGAGTTACTAAGCAAAAACGGTGCATTTAGCTTCCTTTATGCAACAAAGAATTGTTAAACATACGCAATCAATACATCTCACAAAGTCTATCTTGAAAAACTTAGGGCGTAAACTCATAAAGACTACACATTTATTTTGCACCGCAGCATTTTTCGTATTAAACTTATAGGTGATAGATAACAAATAGAAATAAAGGCTCTCTCATATGTTTTCACTTGAAGGCAAAAAAGGTCTCGTAATCGGGATCGCAAACGAAGATTCAATCGCTTATGGTGCGGCGAAAGCCCTGCGCGAAATGGGCGCTGATGTTGCTGTGACTTACGTTAACGAAAAAGGTCGTCGTTTTGTTGAGCCTTTGGCTGAAAAACTGCACGCCCCATTGTTCATGCCCTGCGATGTACGCGAAGAAGGCGAGCTTAAGGCTGTCTTTGATAGTATCGAAGAAAAATGGGGTCGCCTTGACTTTGTCATTCACTCCATCGCTTTTGCCCCACGTGATGATCTGCACGGTCGCGTGGTTGACTCATCGCGTGAAGGCTTCTCCCAAGCCATGGATATTTCCTGTCACTCCTTCATCCGTGTGGCAAAATATGCAGAACCTTTAATGGAAAAAGCAGGCAATGGCACGTTGATCACCATCAGCTTCTATGGTTCTGAAAAAGTTGTTGATCGCTACAACCTTATGGGTCCGGTTAAAGCAGCCCTTGAATCCTCTGCACGCTACCTTGCAGCAGAGCTTGGCCCCAAAGGCATTAGTGTTCATAGCGTATCACCAGGTCCGCTCCTTACACGTGCGGCAAGCGGGATTGACCGTTTTGACGAATTGATGGAAGAAGCGCGTGAGAAATCACCTGAAAAACGCCTTGTGACCATTGATGAAATTGGTGCGTTGTGTGGATACCTCTGCACAAATGAAGCCCGTTCCATCACTGGCAACACAACTTATATTGACGCTGGTTACCACGTCATGGGGTAAAATAGATGATGTCGCCTTTGCCCCAATGGTGAAGGCGACATTTTCTTCATTTTCCCTTTAAAGCCCCCTGCCCGCTTCCCATATATCCATAAAGAAATGAACGGCTTATGGGGGGTGTTTATGGAAAAGATTGCCCTATTGGGGCTTGGCAATGTCGGGGCTTTGGCAGGCGTACTGCTTAAAGAAGCGGGCTTTAGTCCTGTTGGGTTTGATAAAACCCTACCTGTCGCCAAACAGCCTTATGAAACCATTGAGCTTGACCTTAGCGATAAGGCTCAAGTCAAAACAGCGCTTCGCCGTTTTGATGCGGTACTCTCTGCCCTGCCTTACGCACTTAATCCTTTAATTGCTGAAGTCGCCCATGAAGATGGCTTGCATTATTTTGACCTGACCGAAGATGTCAGCGTCACCGCCAAGGTAAAAGAGCTTAGCAAAACCTCAAAAACCCTCATGGCCCCGCAATGTGGACTTGCCCCCGGTTTTATCGCCATTGCCGCCTCCCACCTTGCGCGTAAATTTGAAACAATCCGCGCCATTCGCATGCGGGTGGGCGCATTGCCGCAACATCCCACGGGCTTATTGGGCTATGCTTTTAACTGGTCACCTGAAGGGGTGGTCAATGAATATCTTAATGACTGTGAAGTCATTGAAGAAGGCCAACATAAATGGGTCTCGCCCATGGAATGGCTGGAAACCCTTTACGTAAATGGCCAAAAATATGAGGCTTTCACCACGTCAGGCGGGCTTGGCACCATGTGCGAGACCTACCTTAACCATGTGGAAAACCTTGATTATAAAAGCATCCGCTATCCCGGTCATGCCCAACAGATGAACTTCTTTTTCCATGAACTTTTAATGCGCGAACATCGCGAGCAGGCCGGTGCTATTTTAACCAAGGCCAAACCCAAGGTCGATGATGATGTGGTGATCATTCACACTTCTGTTGAAGGCCAAATGGAAGGCAGACTTCATCGCCAAGAATATGTCAGGTCCTACTACCCCAAACTCCTTGCAGGCAAGTCAAGGCGCGCCATCGCTTGGACGACAGCAGCCTCGGTCTGTGGCGTCATTGAAATGGTGGCAAAAGGACAACTGCCAAGCCACGGTTTCATCAAGCAAGAAGAAATATCACTAGATAAGTTTTTAGCCACCAACTCAGGTGCACTTTATCGGGAGGAAAGATAATGGATAAGCCCTTAGACCTTCTTAAAAGATTAGGGGTAGAAACCCAGCCCAATGGGGACCTGAGTGTCTATTCCCCCATTGATGGCGCCCCCATTGCCACCTTGCAAAATGCCAGTAATGGCGAGATTGAAGACACAATCGCACGCGCAAAAGCTGCCTTTATAAAATGGCGGGACGTTCCTGCACCACGGCGGGGGGAACTTGTGCGCCTGTGGGGGGAAGAGTTGAGAAAATCTAAAGAGGATATCGCACAGCTTATCAGCCTTGAAGTGGGCAAAATCCTTCAAGAAGGCTTAGGCGAAGTCCAAGAAGCCATTGATATGTGCGACCTCTGTGTTGGGCAATCGCGCCAACTCTTTGGACGAACGATCACTTCTGAACGTGCAAGCCATCGCATTATGGAACAATGGCATCCCCTTGGCCCGGTTGCCATCATCACCGCCTTTAATTTTCCTTGCGCTGTTTTTGCGTGGAACGCAGCCAACGCCTTGATATGTGGGGATTCTATTATTCTAAAACCCTCTGAAAAATCCCCTTTATCCGGCATGGCAACCCTACAGGCCCTGCTGCGCGCCATTGATAAGTTTGGATCAGACGCCCCAGGTGGCCTCGCTCAAGGGATCATTGGCGGGGTGGAACAAAGTAAAGAGCTGGTCTATAGCCGCGACATTGCCTTGGTCAGTGCCACAGGCTCAACCGAAATGGGGCGCAGTGTCGCTGTGGCTGTGGCAGAGCGGTTTGGCAAACGCATTCTTGAGCTTGGTGGTAATAACGCCATGATCGTGACAGAACATGCCAATCTTGAACTTGCCCTGCGCGCCATTGTTTTTGGGGCGGTCGGCACAGCAGGCCAGCGCTGCACCAGTTTGCGCCGCTTGTTTATCCATCACACACAAAAAGATGCTTTGATTAAAAAAATAAAAACCGCTTATGCCTCGCTTAATATCGGCAATCCCCT
The DNA here is from genome assembly GCF_900093605.1 of Candidatus Terasakiella magnetica. NCBI lineage: Bacteria > Pseudomonadati > Pseudomonadota > Alphaproteobacteria > Rhodospirillales > Terasakiellaceae > Terasakiella > Terasakiella magnetica. The sequence continues at coordinate 13,594 of NZ_FLYE01000045.1, read as the reverse complement.
TGAAGACCAATCCCTTGTCGGCCCGCTTATTGATGCGCCAGCCTATATGATGTTTAAAAATGGCATTCAAGATGCGCTTGATGAAGGCGGCACCTTATTGATTGGGGGAGAGCGCGTTTTAGAAGAGCAATATCCCGATGGGTATTACGTCAGCCCAGCAGTATTTGAAATGCCTTCACAGACCCAAGCCATGAAAGCTGAATGTTTTACCCCCATCCTTTATATCGTACCCTATGAGGATTTTGATCAAGCCCTTGAAATGCATAATGATGTGCCTCAAGGCCTGTCTTCCTGCATCATTTCTGACAATATGCGCGAGGTGGAACGGTTTATTTCTGCCAGCGGGTCAGATTGCGGCATGGCAAATGTCAATATTGGTCCAAGCGGGGCAGAAATTGGCGGGGCCTTTGGTGGGGAAAAAGAAACCGGTGGTGACCGCGAAACCGGATCAGATGCGTGGAAAAATTACATGCGCCGCACGACCAATTCGATTAATTATTCCACCGACATGCCCCTTGCCCAAGGGATCAGCTTTGGGGATTAACTTGATTGGCTATCGCTCATGTTCTAAAACACCTGTGACTTTTGAATAGATATTATTTCACACTTAGGAATTGATGACATGAGCCTTGAGCAATGTAGCCTGTGCACAAACACACAAGCCCTTTCAACTTATGACATTAATGAAGATGACAGCCTTGTTGTTTGTGCCACGTGCAAAAGCCAGATTGAAGCACCAGACACAATGGATGTGCATCACTGGCGCTGCTTAAATGATAGTATGTGGTCCCAAGAAGCCCCTGTTCAAATCATGGCATGGCGCTTGTTAAGCCAGCTTTCTGCCAAAGGTGAAGCTTGGGCACAAGATGCCTTGGATATGCTCTATCTAGAAGATGATATTCTCACAAAAGCCAAAGCAGGCCTTGCAAGTGAAGATGATGAAGACACCGTCAAGCATCTTGATAGCAATGGGGCGCAACTTGATGCAGGCGATACGGTCACCTTAATCAAGGACCTTAATGTAAAAGGTGGGGGCTTTACCGCAAAACGCGGCACGGCTGTGCGCAATATCTCGCTCGTAGCTGATAATGCGGAGCATATTGAAGGCCGCATTAATGGTCAGCAGATTGTTATCCTGACCAAATTTGTTAAAAAGAGCTAAGGCCCTTTTTTGCAATGAGCCACACAAAAACCCCACCCTGTAAAGAGCAAACACGGCTAAAGTGCAAACGCTTTAAGGTGGGGCAATGTATTGAATGTGGGGTAAAAAAGGCCACAAAAAAGCAGCCTTCCCCAACAGACCGATAATTATTCAGCGCAGAATTTCAAAACAGTCAGCTGCTGTTCTTCCATCACGCCTTCACGGATGAGCTCTGAAATGGCTTCATCACACAGGTTTGGGGCATCCTCATCGGCTTCTTCCCAGCTCCAGTGACCGTGCTCATACACGATGCGGCCTTTGCCAGCATTCATATAATCAACGATGCTGCGCTCAAGCTCCTGCAAATCACCCATGTCCACACCATAAATCTGGGTATGAACTTTGATGCCTGCCTTATTGGCTTCACGTAACATGCAGCTTGCGCCGGGGCTTTTACCATCCCAGAGCAAAATCAACTGGTCTGCATAATTGGCCATATTGCGGTTGCGCAACTCACCAGCCAAACGCCCATGTGTGAGCCAATCAGCCGGAAAAGGCTTAACAGGAACGTCATGGTCGCGCCCCCAGTCTTCACCCATCACATCCACACCGCGGCATGTACCGGAAACAACTTCCGAAATTTCAAAACCGGAGTCAGCGATGGTTTGCGCCAATGCATCTTTATCTTCAATCTGACGGGAACCGGCAATAATCGTTTTCATTTTATCCTCTTAAATAAACCGAAAGGGTCATGGCCCTTCTATAACATACTCTGAAACATTTTTCACGTGAGGTAAGTCAAATCATACATATCTATTGTGACAAAATTGGGTCTTCTTCACGGTGTGCGCAATCTCCCCAGCTACACAGGCGACAATTTAGCCCCACCTTCGTAATAAGATTGTCTGCATTCATATCCAGCCCCTCCGCATAAACCGTCTGTTCTGCATGGCTGGCATCGCACGCCAGCATGGTCGCCTTTAAAACGCGCGGCTGTGAAAAACCAGTATGATCAATGGTCTCAGCCTTGGCAAAAAACAAGAAACGCTCCTTATTTGGGAAAACAGCCAACTGGCGCACAATACGCCCGGGCGTTTGAAATGAGCTATAAATATCCCAAATGGGGCACGCACTGCCATGGCGCGGAATGGGCAGGCGCGGTAAGGTTAAGCGTTTTAAAATATGACCTGCCGGATTGGTATGCATCAAGGCAAAGGGAATGCCTTGAGAGCCATTTTTGCGCAAACTCGCCAAACGGCTGGCGGCTTGTTGGAAGCTCACCGTATATTTGCGCGATAGCACATCCACATCATAACGTTGGCGCACCGCATCTTCAAAAAATTCGTCATAAGGCATCAAAAGCGCGCGTGCCATATAAGCAATGAGCTCACTTGCGGCCCATTCCTGTGCCACGGGTGAAATCAACATATTAGACTTTTTAATCTCATCTGAGATCACACTGGAAAAAGAGAGCTCCACAAGCAGGCAGGCCATTTCATAACGCCGTGTCTGGGAAGAAGCATAGTTGGGCACCTCAAGGGTCCGTGTAATCTGATTATAACTACATTGATGAAACTTTCCGGTTTGGCCCAAGCGCCCTTCTTGGGCAAACTGAACATGGACATCAAATTTCTTGGCAAGGAAATCCTGCAAGCGGCTTTCCGTATCACCTGCATGAATATCGGCCTCTTTCACCAAATCATGGGCGGCATTTTCCAACTCATCAAAATACCCACCATGCTCCATAATGAAATCATCAACTTCTTCAGCAGGTGTGAGCGAGCGGGTCTGAACCTTGGCATTATCCATAAAGCCACTTAAGCCTTCTGCCACACTGGATAGTTTCTGGCTTTCTTCTGATAAAATAGAAAGAAAACGCTCTTTATCCGTATCGCTCATGCCAGAGGAACTCCCCAGAATCTCAGACGAAGACTGAATTGCCGTGGCATTGGTCAACATACGAAAAACCGCTTCATCAATATAAGGCGCATAATTAAGACGGTCAGATAAAGCATTAATGGTCTGAGCCTGATCCAGATAAGTACGATAGAGCGTTTTTAGCGCACGCGCCCATCTGGGATGCTGCCCAACCAGATTCGGGGCCGTTTCATGGGTCAAATCCATATTTTGGAACAAAGGGTCAGTTGTCAGCTCATGAAGTTCCATGATCAAGCGACGATCACTTTCCCCATCAAGCGCACCGATCTCCATACCGAGCTCACTTGAGATGCGCTGCAACAACTTGCCGCCAATGGCCCTTTTATTATTTTCAATTAGATTTAAGTAGGAGGGCGAAATCCCCAACCGTTCTGCTAACTGCGCTTGGGTTACACCAATAGACTTTCGTTGCTTTTTGATCTTCAAACCAATGGGCGCACGGGGCATTTTCTGTCTCCATAGTCAGCTTTTGTTTTCGCAGTGCAATGTCAATAATTTACAACTTAACAAGTAACATTCCAAGAAAATTGACAAAAAAATAACATTACGTCAAAGGCTTATTGAGCTTTGCGAAAATTACAGGTAACACTTGATGACAACAATAAATATGCCGTAAGGTCATTTTGTTCTGGGATTAACGACTAAAATTAAAACAAGCTCGAAAATCTCATTTTTTAAATGTCAACCAAACAGGGAGTAAGACTTTGGTAGATATGAAAGTAAATCGTCGTTCGTTTATGAAGGGTACAGCCGTTGCAGCAGCAGGTGTAGCCGCTCCTTCTTTCTTCACTCGTAATGCTTGGGGTGCTGACTTCGTAAACAACCCTGGCTCAAACAAATCAGTGAAGTTGGGCTTTAACGTTCCACAAACTGGTGCCTATGCCGATGAGGGTGCTGACGAACTTCGCGCTTACAAACTTGCCGTTAAACACCTTAATGGTGAAGGCGACGGCGGTATGCTCAACACAATGAAGCCACTTTCTTTGAAAGGTAATGGCGTTCTTGGTAAAAAAGTTGAGTACACTACAGGTGATACACAAACTAAATCAGATGCGGCGCGTTCTTCTGCGAAGCGTATGATCGAAAAAGACGGCGCATTGATGATCACTGGTGGTTCATCTTCTGGTGTAGCAATCGCTGTACAAAACTTGTGTCAAGAAGCTGGCGTGATCTTCATGGCTGGTCTGACACACTCTAACGATACAACTGGTAAAGATAAGAAGCGTTACGGTTTCCGTCACTTCTTCAATGCTTACATGTCTGGTGTTGCACTAGGCCCAGTACTTAAAGAAAAAATGGGTACTGAGCGTCGCGCTTATCACCTGACTGCAGATTACACTTGGGGCTGGACTCAAGAGGAATCTATCAAAAACACAACTGAAGGTCTTGGCTGGACAACAGTAAACACTGTTAAAACACCTGTAGGTGCCGGTGACTTCTCTCAGTACATCACTCCAGTTCTGAACTCTGGCGCTGACGTGTTGATCCTGAACCACTATGGTAAAGATATGATCAACTCTTTGACACAGGCCATCCAGTTCGGTCTTCGTGACAAGCAAGTGAACGGCAAACAGTTCGAAATCATCGTTCCGTTGTTCTCTCGTTTGATGGCACAAGGTGCTGGCGACAACATTAAAGGCATCATCGGTTCTACGGGTTGGAACTGGTCTTTGCAGGATGCTGGTTCGCAAGCATTCGTTAAGTCCTTCGGTCAAGAGTACGGCTTCCCACCATCACAGGCGGCTCACACTTGTTACTGTCAGACTTTGCTTTATGCTAACGCTTGTGAAATGGCTGGCACATTCTACCCACCAGAAGTTATCAAATCTCTTGAAGACTTTGAGTTTGATGGCATGGGTAACGGCCCAACACTTTATCGTGGCGAAGATCACCAGTGCTTCAAGAGCGCGCTGGTTGTACAGGGTAACCAAAACCCATCTTCTCAGTTTGACCTTCTTGAAATTGTTAAAGAAGTTCCAAGAGAAGTACTTACTTACGATGCAAAAATCTTTGGCGGCGAACTCGGCCCATACAAAGTATAAGCACGCGTAATTAAGCGACTGCCTATCAATGGTCGCTCTCTTTCTACAGAGAGCGACCATTTTTTAACTCATTTTTTGTCCCAATTTTTTTGGAATTGAGAGCTATGGAAGCTGTTTTCTTACAACTTCTCAACGGTCTGGATAAAGGTGGTGCCTATGCGTTGATCGCACTTGGCCTGACCCTGATCTTCGGTACGCTCGGCGTTGTTAACTTCGCCCACGGCGCGACCTTCATGATCGGTTCTTTCTGCGCGGTTTCCCTGCAGAAACTACTGACCATATAACAGAAAGTCCGCGACGAAAGCGTCACCTTCTTTGAGGCCTATAAAGAAGTCCCTTATTTGGAAGTTTGGTTCGGTGATACAGGTAGAGCCCTGATCGATTATACCGTTCCCCTTGCCATTATCATGGCCATCCCGATCATGCTTTTATTTGGCTATGTGATGGAACGTGGCCTTATTCAACGTTTCTATAAGCGTACTCACGCCGAACAGATTCTTGTGACATTTGGTCTCGCGATCGTTTTACAAGAATTGGTAAAAGCTTACTTTGGTGCAAACCCAATCCCAACACCGGCCCCTGATATCGTTTCAGGTTCTGCCCATATTGGTTCTTGGTTTGGCATGTCTGATGCAATTGTGTATCCATGGTGGCGTCTGATTTACTTCATGTTCGCCTTTGCTGTCATTGGCGCGGTGTTTGCCTTCTTGCAGCTGACCACCTTTGGTATGGTCGTTCGTGCAGGTATGGCAGATCGCGAAACGGTTGGTCTGATCGGTATTGATATCGATAAGAAGTTTACCACCGTCTTTGGTTTGGCTGCCGTTGTAACCGGTCTTGCTGGTGTGATGTACACACCTGTCTTGCCTCCGGATTATCACATTGGTATGGAATTCCTTGTTCTTTCCTTCGTTGTGGTTGTAGTTGGCGGCATGGGCTCTTTGCCGGGTGCTGTTGCGGCTGGTTTCCTCCTCGGTATTTTGCAGTCTTTTGCATCCATGACCGAAGTAAAAGCCATCCTGCCAGGTATTGACCAAATTATTATTTACCTTGTTGCCGTGGTCATCCTTTTGGTGCGTCCACGTGGTCTCATGGGCCGCGAAGGTGTGATGGAGGACTAATGACATGACAATGAAAGATAATATTCTCATCATCATTTTTGCGCTTGTTATTTTAACAATGCCACTTTGGGGCGGTCTCATTGGTGCAGGTTATCCTGACTTGCTGCAAAAATTCGCAATCTTTGGCCTGTTTGCCATTGGTTTTAACATCCTATTCGGCTTTACCGGCTATCTGTCGTTTGGTCACGCTGCCTTCTTGGGTATCGGGTCTTACACAGCCATGTGGTCTTTCAAGCTGCTGTCTATGAACGCTATTCCAGCGATCATTTTCTCAACTTTAACTGCAGGTCTGTTTGCCGCGGCAATTGGCTTTGTTGCCCTTCGTCGCTCAGGGATTTACTTCTCCATTCTGACACTTGCGTTCGCGCAAATGTGTTACAATCTGGCTTATTCCGTTTTGACACCTGTCACAATGGGTGAGACTGGTTTGACACTGGCTGCTGATGATCCACGTATCTTTGGTAGTGCATCAGAAGCAGGCGGGGCGTTGCCACTTCCTGATCTGTTTGGTATGGGTCTTGGCGGTTATAATGGCTTCTACTTCTGTGCTATTATTCTGATCGTTGGTTTCTATATCTCTGTACGTTTGTACCGTTCAAGCTTCGGCTTGATGCTTCTGGCGGTTAAGTCCAACCAGAACCGTATGAAATACACAGGCTTGAATACTAAGCCTTACCTTCTTTCTGCCTTTGTTATCTCTGGTATGTATGCAGGTCTTGCTGGTGCTTTGATGGTCATCATCGATCCATTAGCCGGTGCTGAGCGTATGCAATGGACGGCCTCTGGTGAGGTTGTACTGATGACTATTCTTGGTGGTGTTGGTACGCTACTTGGTCCATTCATCGGTGCTGTAACCATTAAATACTTCGAGAACATCTTCTCTGCCTTTAACGATGCCGTCTTGAACCAAGTCTTTGGCTTCTTGCCAGACTTTATCCAAGGCATCTGGGTTCCGTTTGCGGGTCTCTTCGTTGGTAAAGGTTGGCACTTAACGCTTGGCGCATTGTTCATGCTTGTCGTGATCTTCTTGCCAGGTGGTGCAATGGAAGGCTTCCGTCTTCTTAAAGAGAAATTCTCTAAGAAAGAAGAAACCGCTACGGGAGGAGCTAAATAATGTCATCAATTCTTACAGTTGAAGGCGTCAACAAAAACTTCTCCGGCCTGAAGGCCTTGGATGATGTCAACATCTCCATTGAAGAAGGTTCCGTTCACGCGATTATCGGTCCAAACGGTGCAGGTAAATCAACATTCCTGAACTGCCTTGTCGGTCGCTTGATCCCGGATACGGGAACGGTAACCTACTTTGGTCAGGGCAAGCCTGAAAACCTGTCTGGTGTTGCACCTCATGAAATTAACCAAAAAGGTATTTCACGTGTATTCCAGACACCGGAAGTTTTTGAAGAACTAACGATCTTTGAAAACGCCATGATCCCGGTAATGGCGCACCTTGATGGGTCTTACAAGCTCAACTCATGGGGCGGCGTGCTGTCTCGTGGTGAAGTTATCGACCATGCAGAAGAAATTCTGACGGACATGGGGCTTATTGATAAGCGCGATGTCCATTCAGGTTCCCTGTCTCGTGGTGATAAGCGTCGTCTTGAGCTGGCTATGTGTTTGGCACAGGAACCAAAGCTTCTGCTTTTGGATGAGCCAACAGCCGGTATGGCACGTGCCGATACCAACAATACAATTGATCTTCTCAAGAAGATTGGCGAAACACGTAACATCACCAAAGTCATCATTGAGCACGACATGCATGTTGTATTCTCATTGGCGACACGTGTGAGTGTACTGGCACGCGGTCATATTATCGCTGAAGGTACACCTAACGAAATGAAGGGTGATGCCCGCGTACAAGAAGCTTACCTAGGGGGCGCACATCTATGAGTGATCCTAAGTTCCAAAAAACACTTAAGCCTGTTAAGTCGCAAGGTTCAGACCCTGCTTTCTTCTCGGTTTGGGATATTCACGCATACTATGGCGAGAGCTATATCGTGCAAGGGGTTAGCTTCGATATTCACGAAGGTGAAATCGTAGCTCTCTTGGGACGTAACGGTGCGGGTAAAACATCTACCTTGCGTGCCATTGCACGTACAGATGACCCACAAATTCACAAAGGTGAGATTTGGCTCGACCATGAACCTTTGCATGACATGAAGTCTTTTGAGGCTTCACGTCTGGGTCTTGCACTTGTCCCTGAAGATCGTCGCATCATCCCGGGTCTGACAGTTCAGGAAAACCTTGAGCTGGCACAGATCGAAGGTAAAAAAGGCTGGTCTATCGAGCGTTTATACGAACTCTTCCCACGTTTGGGTGAGCGTAAAAACCAGATCGGTGTGACCATGTCTGGTGGTGAGCAACAAATGTTGGCTGTGGCACGCGCCTTGGCTAAAGACATCAAACTGCTTCTACTTGATGAGCCTTATGAAGGTTTGGCACCGGTTATCGTACATGAAATCGAGAAAACTCTTGAGGATATCAAGAAGCTCGGTATCACAACGATCATCGTGGAACAAAATGCGATTGCCGCACTCCACCTTGCTGACCGTGCTATTATCATGGATTCCGGCCAGATCGTCTTTGACGGCACGGCACAGGAAGTACTTGATAATGATGAACTTCGCCAAGAATATCTGGCGATCTGATCATCTGATCAATCCAAAAAAGCCTGCATCCCTCCCGATGCAGGCTTTTTTATTGCCTAATCAAACCGATAGCCTCATGATTGAACAATTCTAATATTAATAAAAAGGACAATTCATGCGGCGCTCTTTCCTCAGCCTTACTCTAATCAGCTCTCTCGCTCTAACTTTGGGCGCCTGTAATGATGATGAGCCTCAACCCGAAAAACCCCAGCCTCAAACACAGGTGGAAAAACCTGCTACCCAAGCAAGCCCTTCTCAAGACATGACACCAAAGGAAGCCCTCGCAAATATGAAGCGCGATGCCCTAAGTGTTGTTGATAAGGCAGGGGAACTTGCCAAAACCGCCCAAAAAGAAACACAAGAGGCCCTGACTAATCTGGCTTCAACCCTTTCAATTGGTGATGCTAAGCGCGGGGCAAAAGTCTTCAAAAAATGTAAAAGCTGTCACAATGTTACAGCCGGGGCAAAAAATAAGGTCGGGCCGAACCTGTTTGGCATCATCGGGCGTGTACCGGGTACCTATGATGGATTTAAATATTCAAAATCCATGCAGAGCTATGGCGCACCTTGGACGGCCGACTCCATTTCTGCTTATATCGCTAACCCAACCGCTTTTCTTAAAAAAGAAACAGATAGCCCATCGGCTAAAAGCAAGATGACCTTCAAGTTAAAAGATGAGCAATCGCGCTTGGATGTTGCGGCCTATCTGGCGCAAATTGGTGGATAACAACTCATAAAGAAATCAGGGCATGGCTCACCAGATCGTGGCATGCCCTTTTTTCTCATTATTTAAACAAGCCTCTCAGCCCACCCCAAAAGCTGGTCACGGAACCTGCCACATCAGAGACACTGACGCCATCTTTGACCCCGCGTGCCTTGCCAATTTCACGCACGCCCATATAGGCCATAATGACCAAAGCGGCCCATTGCACCATTTCCATATAAAGCGCGTTAATAATATCACCCATCTTAATCAGCTCAATGGCATTCGGCGTTTGTGCCCATGCCGCATTCAACACGTTATAAACCGAAATACCTGAGTTTATACAGACAATGGCAAGCGGGGGAAACACAACCGCAATCACCATCCAACGCACCGCCCAAGGCCGTGTCGTCATACGCATAACCGCAATGCGCCCGCGTTCTTCAACCGGGATCGCATTAAGGGTTTCTGCATCCATCTTACCGCCTTGAACTGTGAGGCGAGTGGTGATGGCTTCATAGGCCTCAATCTCCGTTTTCATGCGCTCAATGAACTTTTCTGACTGCTCGGGGCTCATTTGGTCCACTTCTTCAGCCAGCTCTTGTGGGGTGGTTGCGCTTGAAGGTTCCCCCTTCACTTCTTCCACCACTTTTTTGCCAATATTAAACAGTTCAGCACCGCTTTTAAGGACACTGAAGATTGCAGGTATTGCTGCGAAAATTGGGGCTACCATCATGCACCTACCAATGCTTTAACGTCAAACGAAGGACAAGCCTTATTGGCCACATCACAATGACCAATGATTTTTGCTTGCGGATAGGCTTGTTTCATTTCCGCTAAAAGAGCGGATAAAGCCTCATACTGGGCAAAGGTGAAATTACTCTCTGCCTTGCCATTGGCCCCTATCCCACCCACAAGGCAAATGCCGATGGACTTATCGTTATAGCCCCGGGCATGGGCGCCGATCATATTATCACCGCGCCCCTGCTCTATCGTGCCATCGCGTTTGATAACCCAGTTATAGCCAATATCAGCCCAGCCGTTTTCATTCACATGCCAGTTGCGAATGGTTTGTGCATCAATATCCATATCCGCCTTGGTCGCGCTACAATGGATGATGATGTAATCCGTGCGATCTCTCACTTTCACGCTATATCTCCTTTAATTGTATATTCTACACTTATACAACATAGGAGGATGACACAGCCATACAACCCTTAAAAGAAAAAAAAGGCCCTGAACAACTTCAGAGCCTTTTTCCACATCCCTTATAAAAGGGCTATGTAACTAATTGCTTAGCCGATGATTGCGTTCAATGTCGCTGATGGGCGCATTGCAGCAATACGTTTGTCTTGGTCTTGGTGGTAGTAACCACCCAGATCAACCGCATCACCTTGACATTCGATCAGCTCAGCGCGGATCTTGTCTTCGTTGTCAGCCAATGCTTTAGCGATCGGTGCGAAGAATTCTTTCAGTTTCGCATCTTCGTCCTGTGCAGCCAAAGCTTCCGCCCAGTAAAGAGCGATACAGAAGTGAGAACCACGGTTGTCGTGCTCATTTACCTTACGGCTTGGTGATTCATTCTTATCAAGCAACTTAGCTGTTGCTTCATCCAATGTTTTACCAAGAAGAGACGCTGATGGGTTGTTCTTCACATTTGCCAGGTGCTCAAAAGAAGCGCCCAATGCACAGAACTCACCAAGGCTATCCCAACGCAAGTGACCTTCAGCAACCATCTGTTGAACGTGCTTAGGTGCAGAACCACCCGCGCCTGTTTCAAACAAGCCGCCACCGTTCATCAATGGAACAACAGACAACATTTTTGCAGATGTACCTACTTCAAGGATTGGGAAGAGGTCAGTGTTATAGTCACGCAGAACGTTACCTGTAACAGAAATTGCATCTTCGCCTTTGTGGATCATCTCACAAGAAAGCTTACACGCATCAGCTGGTGCCATGATCTTGATATCCAGACCAGATGTATCGTGGTTTGGCAGGTAAGCATTTACTTTCTTGATCAACTGCGCATCATGTGCGCGGTTTTCGTCAAGCCAGAAGATTGCAGTAGAACCTGTTGCACGTGCACGTGATACAGCCAATTTCACCCAGTCTTGGATTGGGGCGTCTTTAGCCATACATGCACGCCAGATGTCACCTTCTTCAACGTTATGCTCAATAAGAACACTACCGTCAGCCGCAACGATACGGATTGTACCTTCAGCAGGTGCCATGAATGTTTGTGGGTGTGAGCCGTATTCTTCAGCTTTTTGCGCCATCAAACCAACGTTTGGAACAGAACCCATTGTTGCTGGGTTAAATTCGCCGTTTTCTTTACAGAATTCGATAACCGCATCGTAAACACCAGCGTAAGAACTATCTGGGATCACACATTTTGTGTCAGCAGAGTTGCCATCAGGACCCCAACCGATACCACCAGCTTTAATAACAGCAGGCATAGAAGCATCGATGATCACGTCAGATGGTACGTGCAGGTTAGTGATGCCTTTATCAGAATCAACCATGTACATGTCAGGTTGGTCCGCAAGACACGCTTTAATGTCAGCTTCGATCTCAGCTTTTTTCGCTGCATCAAGGCTTTCGATTTTAGAGATCACATCACCAAAACCGTTGTTTACATCAACATTTAGCTCAGCAAATGTGGCGGCGTGCTTTTCAAAAACAGGGGCGAAGAAAACTTCTACACAGTGACCGAAGATCACCGGATCAGAAACTTTCATCATTGTCGCTTTCATATGAAGCGAGAATAGAATGCCTTGCTCTTTTGTCTCAGCGATTTGCTCAGCCAAGAATGTGCGCAATGCTTTAACGGACATGAATGTCGCATCAAGAACTTCACCAGCTTGCAATGGCAGGCTTGCTTTCAATGTAGAAGCAGAACCGTCTTTACCAACAAATTCGATTTTCGCTTCAGTTGCAGCATCAAGTGTTACAGACTTTTCGTTAGAGGCAAAATCATCGTGGCCCATAGTGGCAACGTGTGTCTTGCTGTCTTTTGTCCATTTACCCATACGGTGTGGGTTGTTTTTCGCAAACTGCTTCACTGCAAATGGCGCACGACGATCAGAGTTACCTTCACGCAGAACTGGGTTTACCGCAGAACCTTTAACCGTGTCGTATTTTGCACGTGCTTCTTTTTCAGCATCAGTCTGTGGGTTTTCAACATAATCAGGAATGTCAAAACCGTGGTCTTGCAATTCTTTGATCGCAGCAACCAACTGAGGAACAGAGGCAGAAACGTTAGGAAGCTTAATTACGTTTGCTTCCGGTGTTTTCACCAGGTCGCCCAATTCAGCCAAATCGTCGGAATGCAGATCGAACAGAGCAAGGATACGTGCAGCAACTGAAATGTCTTTCGTGCCAACTTCAATACCAGCAGCGCCAGCAAATTTCTGAATGATCGGCAGGAAGGAACCGCTTGCTAGTTCCGGTGCTTCATCAACGATTGTATAGATAATGTCAGTCATTTTGTTTCAAAACTCCCAAATGGCGACTATTTAAATTTCTGGCGTAATTTGTAGTCATTGCCTCTCAGCACTGCAACAAATTTGCGATTTTTTTCGGTATTACCAAAGGGATAGCTCGTTTAAGTGAGGAAAAACAGCGCTATAGGCGATCACGCTGCTGATAGCGCACAAGCATATTTTGCCTGCAAAATCACAAATTGCCATTTCGCGCCTTCAAACTTGCCCCGATTCTCTATTTTGACAGGCTCTTTTCATGCCATCTCTGGTGCTGATTTGTAATACCAATTGGCATCAACTTAAGGGGCAACCCTTTGGAAAATAGACAAAAATCACACCTCTGGTCCTACCAGTATGCCATGTAAAAAAGATCAATCTCTAATGAAGATATTTCGCCCCTGTTGGATTTAGAAAAGCCAAAATCCCGTGCAAAATTCGTTTCAGCAGGTTCTCTTTATGAGCTGTTGTCATTTTCATTATCCAATGTTGTTCGTCTAAGTCTGATCTGACCATACAAAGCTA